>JAHBTG010000051.1 GCA_019638695.1 Bacteroidota bacterium
CCGAGAACCGGGAGGATCTATGGACTTCGCTTTTCTCCAAAGGTCACCCTTGCATGCGGGCGTCTGCGCTGGTCAAGCGATATGGCTATGGGGCGCATTATGATGCACAGGGCCGCATAGCTATCTTCCCGATGGAATCTGAAGCCTACCGGCAACTATTGCAGGAGGAAAAGGTACAGAAAGTGCCCGGTATGCGCACCCGGCGCGCCACATAGGTAAAAAGCCTAGATATTCAGATACCGCATCAGCGCATCAAAGCGCTCCTGGGTGTCTGCTGCCTCCTGCACGGAGGAGAATACGTAGGCCACCTCATAGCCGAACCGCTGGAAGCTCAGCACAATAGGGGCCGGTACTTCCCCGGTGATCTTCAGGTTTACATACATATTCCGGCTATCGGGCACCGGGCTGAGGTACAAGCTGAGGATGCGGGCGTTGCTGGACTCTACAATACCGGCTATCTCTGTGAGGCTGTAGTCCTGGCGGGGCATCTCCAGTACCAGTACAAAACCGGCTTCTTCCGAGGCGGTGAGGTGAGTGAGGTTGCGTACCACATCCTGCTGGGAAATGGCGCCCATGTAAGTGCCAGTGTCATTCAATACCGCCACCACCGTCTGGCTGTGGGTATTCATTTGGTCCACCACATCAAAAAAATGCTGGCGGACATGTACGCTTACTTCCTGCAGCGGCAACTCCTTCAAGTGGCTGCCCAGGCTGTCTGCAGGCGCCTGTATTTGTTCCAGGTGCAGGCGCGAGAGGTTGCCCAGGTACTTACCCTGCTCTACCACCGGCAACTGCAATACATTGAAGCGCAACATATGGTCCAGCAGCGTTTGCACACTGTCGGTGGGATTGGCTGCGGGCAGGTATGGAGATATGAGGTTTTCAGCCAGCATGGGCGGGCACCACAGCATTGTGGTGTGCTAAGAAGTCTTGAAGGATGAGGTTGAACTCGTCCGGCTTCTCCATCATGGGAGCATGCCCGGCCTCGTCCAGAAAATGAAGCTCTCCCTGCGGGAGCAGGTGATTGAACTCGTGCGCCACATAGGTGGGCGTAATGGGGTCATTGAGCCCCCATATAAGGCACACGGGCTTTTGTATCTGGGTGATCTCCTGGCGCATGTTCATGCGCTGGGCCGCGCGGGCTATCCGCACAATCCGAATGGCCTTGGCGGCGTCGTTCACCGTTTCATATACATCGTCTACCAGGTCCTTATCGGCAGTTTCCGGTTTGAAGAAGGTGTATTCTACCCGCTCCTTGATAAAGTTGTAGTTGCCTCTTGGGATATAACCGGTGCCCATTCCGCTCTCAAACAGGCCGGAGCTGCCTGTGAGTGTAATGGTGCGCACTTTGCCGGGCTCACGCAGGGCATATACCAGGGCAATATGCCCTCCCAGCGAGTTGCCCACCAGGTTCAGGTCCGTGAGTTTCATGTACTGCACAAATTGCGATACAAACTCTGCGAGCCCTTCTACGCTTGGGCTGTGCATACTGTTCTTGTAAATGGGCATCAGCGGGATAATTACCCGGTAATGTGGTGCCAGTGCGGTAAGCACGGTATTCCAGTTACTTAGCGCCCCAAAGAGACCATGCAGCAACAAAAGGTTAGGGCCTTCGCCATCCTGGATATACTCGTATCCGCCTTCTTTTATAAGCTTAAACTGCATGCTTCAAAAATAGCCAAATTGTGTAGGGAGCCGAGAATGGGTAGAGAGATGGGTATTTTTTGTGAATAACTCGGACGACGTACTCTGTTACAAACGCAACGGCTGTGGATTTAGTTGGTGCCGGCCCAGATACTATTCACAAAGAGCGCTCAGCGGTTTGTATCTGTTGCTGAAATGTCAGCCCAGCAGGGATTTGACTGCTGCTGAAATGTCCTTGCCTTCGGCCTGGCCCCTCAGGCGGGTGCTGGCTTCTTTCATTACCCGCCCGAAATCTTGCGCACCGGTGGCCCCCAGTTCTGCAATGAGGGTCTTTATCGCAGCCTGCAGGTCCTCCGGGCTGAGCGCCTGGGGCAGGTAGCGGCTGATAACCTCTACTTCTTCCTGCTCGGTCTGTGCCAGGTCGGGCCGGTTGTTCTGGATGAACTGGGCAATGCTGTCTTTGCGCTGTTTAAGCTGTTTGCTCAGTAACTGCAGTCCCTCGTCTTCGCTCAGCTCTGTGCCGTGGGTGCGGCCTTCCGCTGTTTCTGCCAGCAAAATGGCGCTTTTGATAGCGCGCAGCGCCCGCAACGCGGCCTGGTCCTTGGCCTTCATGGCCGTTTTAATATCTTCGTTGATACGGTCTTTCAGAGACATTGGCAGGAGAATAATAGAAGTTTGACGCAGAGTCGTTTGATTGTATAAAAGCAAAGCTAGTGAATATGTTGTGCCAAAGTGGCAGCCGGCACTTCGTCAAAGTGGCCGTCCGGGCTGATATGGTAACTGGCAATGCGTTTGCCTTGCGTGTCATACACATAGATGCTGGGCACCTGGCTCTCGCCGAAATACCGGTCGAACAGAAACTCTTCGTCTTTGGCAAAGAAGAACTGGCCGGCCCGCCCCGGGAAATATTTCTGCTCAAAGGCTTTGATCTCGGTCATGTCATTAAACGCATTGACCCAGAGGAAAGCGGCTTTGTCAAACAACTGGATCTGGTCCCGGATGAGGCTGGCCTGCTTGTTGCAGTGGTCACAGTCCGGGCTGAAATACAGCACGAAAAGCGTGCGGCCTTTGGGCATGTCATTGAATGTAACCGCTTTGCCACCAGTGCCGGCAAAGCTGAAAGGAGGGACTACCTGCTGGGCGTGTGCACCGGCAGTGGCACAAATGAGAAAAGCTGCAAGGAACCAGAATTTTGCCATAACTTGAGCGACTAAAGGATATGCGCAGTGGGTGCAAAAAACATGCCAATGCGAAGGGTTTCCGGTAATATTTTGAGACGAAATACATGTGTGGTATTCTTGGAGTAGTGGGGGCGCCCCATGAAGCCTTTGCGCAGGCGCTGGACCGGTTGGCGCATCGCGGGCCCGACGGGGCCGGTATCTGGACGGGAGAGGACGCACAACTGGGTCATCGCCGCCTCTCTATCCTGGACCTGAGCACCGCCGCTAACCAGCCTATGGTGTGGGGCAGATACATTCTGGTTTTTAACGGAGAGATCTACAATTTCCTAGAGCTGCGCCAGCGCCTGGTGGCTTTGGGCCATACTTTCAGCACGGATAGTGATACCGAGGTGCTGCTTCATGCCTACCGGCAGTGGGGAGTTGGTTGCCTTTCCCGGTTCAATGGCATGTGGGCCTTTGCCCTTTGGGATACCGAAACCCGGCAGCTTTTTTTCGCCCGCGACCGTTTTGGCGTCAAACCCTTTTACTATTTCTCAGAAGAGGGGCGCATGGCTTTTGGCTCGGAGCAGAAAGCCTTGCTCCGCCTGCAGCGCCAGCCGGCCATCAGCCCCCATTTTGCACGGCTCTCCCAGTTCAGGCTCAGCTATGAAAGCACTGCAGAGACCCTGCTGGCGGGTATTCACCGTTTACCTGCCGGGCATTACGGCACCTGGCAGGCGGGTAAGATACAGCTTACCCGTTACTGGAATACGCTGGAAAACCTGGAGGCTGTGCCTGCTGACTATGACGCCCAGTGTGCAGGCTGGCGCGCACGTTTCCTGGATGCCTGCCGCTTGCGTAATCGCTCAGATGTGCCTGTGGCTACAGCATTGAGTGGCGGGCTGGACTCCTCCTCTATCTTCTGCGCCCAGCATTACCTGAGACAACAAGATCCCGCTCCCGAGCGCCAGCCACAGGCGCTGCATGCATTTGCGGCTATATTTCCCGGTACAGAGCAGGATGAGACGGCATATGCTCAGGCGGTGCTGGCGCACACCGGCCGGCCGGGCACTCTGCTGGAAATGCAGTTCTCCGATGACTTTGACCGCCTGATGGAGGGGTATTATTACATGGAAGACCTGTGGCCCAGCAGTCCGGTGCCCATGATCACTCTCTACCGTGAGATGCGTAAGAAAGGTTTCCTCGTGAGCCTGGACGGGCATGGGGGGGATGAATTGCTGGCAGGTTATCACACCGGGTATTATGCGCTGGCCCATACCTTGCCGCATGCGGGTCAGACCCTGGAGATACTGGATGCGTATCCCGAGAACCATGACCTGGGTGTCTGGCAGCGTTTGGCCAAAGCCCTGCATTTTGTGTATATGCATCGCCGCTGGATAGGCCGTGCCCACCTGCTTCGTTTCCTGCATAGCCTGGAGCTGCCCGCATGGGTAACAGACCGTTTGGGGCTGCCCGGCCGCAGCACTACACCTGAGTATATGCTGGATGCCCTGCAGGCGATGAATTACCAGCTCTTTCACCAGAGTGTGCTGCCCACGCTATTGCGCAATTATGACCGCTTCAGCATGGCGGCCAGCGTGGAGAGCCGTGCGCCCTTCCTGGATTATCGGTTGGTGACCTATTCGTTTTCCCTGGGCTGGCAATCTATGGTGCATGGCGGGTATACCAAATCAGTGATGCGTGATGCACTTAAGGGTATCCTTACCCCTGCGGTGGCCACACGGAAGTCCAAGATCGGGTTTAATGCCCCCAACACCCGTTTGCTGCGTAATCAATGGCGAGCCCCCCTGGAGCGGATGCTCCATACGGCCGTGCCGGATGCTGCTTTGCAGTCAACCCCCATCCGGGAACTGGCAACCCGTTATACAGAAGCCCTGGCGGATAGCCGGCAAGATGCCCAATTGGCGGCCTGCTGGCAGCAAATGCTTCCGCTGGTTTGGCAGGAGGCTTTTTTCAAAAGAGCTGCAGCGCGCTAAGAAGCTTCGGCAGTTTCTGTCCAGATGTCAAAACCGGGCAAGGTGAGGCCCTGTATGGCGCCGCTGTCGGCATATCCATACGGGTTGCCATCTGCTATCTCCAGCAGGATCTCCTTGCGCAGCCAGTCCTGGTATTTGGCAGAGCTTTTGAGAAACAAGGTCATATGATAATTTCCCGGCCTCAGGTTATTGGCAATCCTGAAGCGGTAAACGGTATCGTCCGCCGAATGGGAGAACTCACGCCCTGTAAACTCTGTGCTGGCATGGTATACGCATATTCCTTCCGGCGTATCTATATTCATCGCCAGGGTGAGGTAGGGGTAGGTTTCCCTGCCTGCTATATTCTTGAGCCAAATAGCCCCCTCAATGTCCTTCCCCTGTGGTATCGGGCTGTCCTCAAATCGTATGCGGTCAAATACCAGTTCTTTTTCCAGTATGGAGATATTCCTGGGGATGTCCTGCAGGGAGATCTCTTTGCCGGAGAACTTGTTGCTTTCCAGGTAGCTGTTGATCACAGTTTCCACATCCGTATCCAGCTCTACCAGTCCGTCTTTGAGGAGGATAGCCCGGTTGCAAAGACTGCGGATGGCGGCCATGTTATGGCTTACGAACAGGAGTGTGCGCCCGCTGTCCGAGATGTCTTTCATCTTGCCTATACACTTTTGCTGAAAACTGGCATCTCCTACCGCCAGTACCTCATCTATGATCAGGATCTCGGGCTCCAGGTGTGCCGCCACGGCAAATGCCAGCCGCAACTGCATGCCGCTACTGTAATGCCGGAGGGGGGTATCTATAAAGTCGGCCACATCGGCAAAAGCCACAATCTCATCAAACCGGCGCTTGATCTCTTCCTTGCGCAGGCCCAGGATGCTACCGTTGAGATAGACATTTTCCCGCCCGGAAAGTTCTCCATGGAAACCGGTACCTACTTCCAGCAGGCTGGCAATGCGCCCGTGGATGCGGATCTCTCCTTTGGTAGGCGGGGTAATGCGGCTGATGATCTTGAGCAGGGTGGATTTGCCGGCGCCGTTGCGTCCCATGATCGCCACGCGGTCATTCTCATACACATCAAAATTGATGTCCTTGAGTGCCCAGAATGCCTGTTTCCGGGTTTTCTGGCTGCTAAACAGGTTTTGCAGTTGGTCACGCAGGCTCAGGTAGCCGCCGCTCTGTGCACCCAGGTGGAAGCGTTTGCCAATCTGGCGCACTTGGATGATAGGATCCTTACCGGCCATATTATGCAATGTCTGCAAAGTAATATTCTGTGCGCTTGAAATAGACTATACCCAGGATAAACCACCCCAGGCAGATGCCCAGTGTAATACCCAGCAGTTGCCAGTTGACGGCGCTGCTGGCTATACTGTCTCTCAACAGTTGTATGGCCCCGGTCATGGGGTTGGCCAGCAATACGGTACCCAGCCAATGATGGTTTAGCCACTCTGCGCTGTAGACCACAGGGGATATCCAGAACAGCATCTGGATGCCAAAGGGGATGATATAGCGTACATCCCGGTATTTGACGCTGAGGGCTCCCAGCAGCATGCCTAACCCTGTGGTGGCCAGGAAGGTGATGAGAATGCTCAGGGGCAGCATGGCCAGTATTATCCAGCTGGGGACCACCTGGAAATAGATGAGCGCTCCGGCAAAAACCAGCAGGCTCATCAGCAGATCAAAGAAGGAAACAATAACCGCCGAGAAAGGCAGGATAAGCTTGGGGAAGTATATCTTCTTGAGCATGGCTGCATTCTGGTTCAGGCTTCCGGCGGCGTTGCTGAGCCCCGCAGAAAAAGCATTCCACAGTAGTAACCCGCAGAGCAGGAATATTTCATACGGCATGCCGTTTACCTCTGAGCTGTTGCCTCCGCGGATAGCGGCTACGACAAATGCAAACAGGAACATCTGGATCAACGGCTGTAACAATGCCCAGGCTACTCCCAGGAAGGTCTGCTTGTAACGGATCTTGATGTCCCGCCAGGCAAAGTAATAGAAGAGCTCCCGGAAGCTCCAGATTTCCCGGATACTCAGTAACCCGTAATGCTTGGGGGTAATATGAATAAAGGCGGAAGCCTGGGGTTTTGTCATAGCCGGGGGATTGCCGCAAAGAAACCAAAATATGCGATGCGGACTTAGTGCAGTACCTGAAATGTGCGTTGTATACGGCTATTCCCTTGCTGAAGTTGTAAGATGTATAAACCGGGCGCCAGCTTCTGGGTATCAAAACTCCAGGTATGTACACCTGCTTTGCTTAAGGACAGGCTGCCCTGCCACTGGGTAGTCCCCTGTGCGGATAGCACCTGGATGAAGACAGGGCGGGCTTCCCCGGAGGAGAAACGGGCCCAAAGGGTGTTACCGGCAGGGTTGGGATACAGGGCGTCCAGCATAAAGCCCTCGTCCAGCACTGCACACAGCTGGTTGTTAGTTGGTAACGTGTCGGCCTGGTTATTGACGCTGGCTATGGCTACACAGAAGAAACTGTAGGGCACGCTGCTCCGCGGAGGCCAGGTGAGTTGTAACAAGGTGTCCAGCTCTGCTCCTTCTGCGAGCGTGTGAGTAAAAGGTATGCTTAGCGGTTGGTTTCCTTCTGGCCAGAAGTTCAGCACAAATTGAGTAATGGTGCGATTGCCGGCATTGCGTACACGGACCCGGGGTTGCAGGAGGTTGCTTAACGGGCGGGTAGGTTCCAGCACCTCTACCGACAGGTCCAGTATGGGCATGGGTGCATTAATCACCGTAAGGGTTTTCTGGCGTGTAACTGTGCACCCGGCTGGAGTGGTCACCCGCAGGGTTACTACGTAAGTGCCGGGTTCCGGAAAACTGATATCGGCGGTACTTTGGCCCAGTCCTGCACTTTCTCCATTCACTTCCCAGTCTCCGGCACCGGCAGATGAGCTGAAGTGGTAGGTGCTGTCTGTAAATAATAAGCCGTCTGTACCGGTAGTATAGGTATAGTTTACCGTGGGGATGGGGTTTACAGAGATGTTCTGGGAGGTGCTGAGCGAACACCCGTTACCATCCGCTACGGTAAGTTGTACGGTAAAATTCCCGGTTTGGGTAAAAGTGAACGAAGGCGCCGGCAGCGTGGAGAGCAAAGTGCCGCCGGGCACGGGTATCTGCCATACGTAGGAGTTATAGACTTCTGTTTGAAACGTTGAGGGTTGTCCCTGGCAGATAACGGTTGGGGTTGTAATGGTAGGGCTGACCGCTTCTGCAATCGCTACCTGGTGTTGTATACTGTGGGTGCAGCCCAGTGAATTGGTAACGGTGAGTGTGACCGTGTAGTCTCCGGCTGTGGTATACGTGTGGGTGGGGTTTGCCAGCGCAGAAGTATTGTCCGGTGCACTGGACGGGTCTCCAAAGTCCCATGCCCATTGCGTGATAGTGCCTTGGACGGTGGTGCTCTGGTGGGTAAACTGGGTGGCCAGCCCCGCACAACGCTGGCTGCTAGTAAAGGCGGCTACCGGGGGAGGCGCTATCTGTACGTTGCGCTCCACGGTCAGGTCACAGCCATTATCCAGAGAGACCGTTACCTGAACGGGATAAGTTCCTTCGAACGGGAAATTATGACTGGTATTATCTCCTGTAATGGTAGGGTTACTGCCGTCGCCAAAATCCCAGGTATAGTTGAGCGGAGATACTCCGGTGGGTGCAATGGCGGTAGCGGTGAAGGTGGCGGTTTGCCCCAGGCAGGCATTCGTCGTTTCAAAACTCACACCAGGCTGCACCACGGTCTGCGTCAGGCTGTCTACACAGCCCTGGTCTGTAAATACAATCATCCGGGTGGTATAGGTGCCCGGTACCAGGTAGCGGTAACGAAACGGCACCATGGCGGTGGCGGTTCGTTCCAGTACCTGTCCATTCCCCATGAACCAGCGGGCCAGCACTATGCTGCCACTGGAAAGCGCGGTAGTATTGGTGAACAGGAGAGAATCTTGTCCGCAACTGAGTGCTGCAGTGAATCCCGGATCTGGCGACGGATTTACAGAGACCAGCTTGGTCTCCAGGTCTATGCAGCCTGCAGCAGTGGATACCTGTAACTGCACTGAATAGGGCCCGCCGGGAGGGAAAACATAGCTGGGATTTATATCTGTACTGGTGGGGCTGCCATCGCCAAAATCCCAGAGATAGGCAGGTGTGTTGTCGTTGGGATCGATCGTTGTCGTATTGTTAAAGCGGGTCGGGTTGCCCTCACAAGTGGGGGGCGCTGTGTAATTGGCAACGGGCGTGGAGACCGTCCGTATGTGTAAGACCGTATCTCGGCACCCGGTGGCGTTACAAGCCTGGTAACCGATTGAATGTACACTTGCAGTGCTGAAGGATAGCGGGTCATTGGGTACCAGCGTTTGTACGGTGTCTTTGGGCAAAGAGCAATTTCCATTGAACTGCGCGTGTGTTATATTAAGGGGGGCGCTTGTGGCTGCAAAAAACAGATGTACATTAAATCCCCTGGTAAAGACTGCAGCATTGATCTTTTGGGAATTCACACCTAAAACACCCAGGTTATCCAGCGTATGGTTGGTTGTATTTGCCGGGTCATTTCCCAGGGCAATGCGTATGACATCTCCGGAGGTTCTGTTAGGCATGAACAAATAGCCCAGGCCGTTTTCTACAACGGCACATGACATCAGGCTATTGACAATCAAAGCGTTAGTTCGTTGAATAGGCGTCTTGGGGGTATCGGTAATGTTGGCGCCAATCTCAACGATAATGTAGCCATTGAAAGCCTGGGTGGTGCCAGCCGCATACCATTTCTGGTTCATAAAAAATAGATCCATGGATATATCTCCTGAGACGGAGGTAAAACCATTGATGCGGGTGGGCGCATTGGCCAAACCACTGGGAAAAGAGAATATATCTACATCACTTCCTCCCGCAGGTGTTGTAATCATGTAGAAACTATTCCCCTTTTTTGCCAGCTGAATATCCCATAGCTGAGTGGAGAGCTCTCCACTCAGATCCCCCATATTTACCACTACGGGGGTGTTGTCAAAGGATGAGCCAAACTCCAGCCTGTTGAGTTTGGAGCCGGTTCTGCTGGCTACGAATAGATATCGCTTGTTTGCGCTATAGTCAATAACGGCAAAGCAGCCGTTAGGAGAGGAGGCACCCGTATTGGCAAAGGTATTGGTAGTTAGGGTGTTGGCCCCGGCTTCATCCAGCTTTAGACGAGTGATGTTATGTGCGTCCAGGTTTGGAAAGAACAGATACCAATTCTTGGTGCTTTCATCAAATACGGCAGAAGAACCGAAGAAGCGGGCATTGGAACCATTGCTATTACACACAGTTGCCACAGCAGGTCCTCCGGTTTGGTTCAGGCAAAAGTCCCAAAGGTGGCTTGTGGCGCTTGCGGTTGTATTGGTTATAGCGATTGGGTTGTTGATACAGGCCACATCTGCTGCATCCACTGAAATAGTAGGTAGCTGCGCCTGGCCACGAGTTGTCAATAATAGAACCGATATTATAATAACACCTGTTCTTCTGCGTATCTCTTGCAACATGAAAGTCCTTTTAGATAACTGAATAAAAACGCCAGATGCGGACAGAATTATGTGCTATGATAATGAATATAGGTATAATAATCAACCGTCTCCTGCATGTAGCGCTCAAAACTATACCTGGCCAGTACATCCTCAATTCCTAACAGGCCTATACGCCTGGCTTCTTCGAGGTGCGCCGCCCAGTAGTCTATGGCATGTGCCAGTCCACTGGCATCAGACGGGTCTACCAGTACTCCCGTTCCGTTGTTAAGCTGTTCCGTAATGCCCCCTGTCCGGCTGCCAATCACACACATGCCGCAAGCCTTGGCTTCTGCCACCATAGTGCCAAATGCTTCTGCGCGGCTAGGGTACAGGAAAATATCCGCCTGTTGCATGGCTTGCGCAAGGTCGTGTGGGTCATGCAGGTAACTTCCGCCTGATATGACCCGGATGTTGTCCTTTGCAAATTCCTCTTTGAGCGCGGCGCCTATTACGTATAGATCGATCGGGTAAGTTACTTGTGCCAGTGCTTCCAGCACCACCCGGGTGTTCTTGAAAATACTATTTGAATTATACAGTAGTACTCTTGGTCTTTCCCAGTCCCGCCGCTGCGGCGGGCAAAAAACCTGAGTGTCTACCCCCGGCACTATAGTGCGCATTACGGGTTTGTGCTGCATCACCCAGGCCTGCGCTATTTGATGCGCAGTCCACCCAGAGTTTGCCGCAAAGAATAGCTTGCCGGCAAACTTCCGGTATATCTTGGCCTTACGTTTCAGGTTCTGTTTCCTGCGATCCCACCATGGGTTCAGTATAGGAGGGACACTGATGTCTGCCGAACGGGCATTGCCTTTCATAAAGCCTTCATCTCCCAGCGTATAGGCTTCTCCCCCGGTGAGTAGCCACATATCACTTACATTCAGCAATACCTTTTTGTGCTGAAGGATCTTCTCCAGGGCCGAAAAATCCAGGTAGTTGGTATGCATATTGCCAATATGTACAATATCGGCCTCCAGGAACTTTGGGTTATGCTTCAACCGCCGCCAGGTGAAATTATAGTGTTCCGTCAGGCCAAGTTTTACCTTGAGATTACTTGGGCTTCCTGATAGCTTCTGGTATATCCTGTTTGCCAGCTTCCATGCGCTGTCTGACCAGTGAGGGGGGAACTTCTTGACAAATGGCCTGGAGTTTCTGCTGTGTTTTACATAGAATTCCAGGGTGTTGGGATAGTAATCTGCAGTTCTGTTAAGGCGTTCCTCCGCACCGCCCCCTTTGTCGGCATTTCCCAGATAGAATACCTTGGGTAATCCATTAGCGCTCATGATCTGGTAAAATATTTCTTGGAGATCAAGCTTAGTTTTATGCGTATCCTTTGGGCCAATGTGGGCGGCGTGTAGGTGAATATACTTTTGACAACGGCCTCATACTGTGCGTTTCGCACCAGGAAATCCGGATGAATAAGCACCTTGTCCTGGCCGCTGGCTTCAGGCAGTCTGGTAATCTTGTCATGGCCGGTATGGGTAGCCTCTGTACTCACAAGTCCCGTGTTTCGGACGTAACTATGGCGCGGTATCAGGCAATGCGCGCCATTACGGATGTGGGCAAAGGACCATAGGTACGCCCAGGAGCTCAGCTTGCCTGAAAACACCATTTCCAGGTATTTGGTATAATATTCGGCCTCCCACCCCTGCCCATAGTAGGCATTCATGAAATCATGCTTTTGATAAGCCTCATATATGCGGGGGTCTGCTGAAAAATGCGCCCACCGGTCGCGCCAGCTTGCCCATCCCCAGCATACCGAGCTCCTGTAGTACCAATAGCTATAAGGGAACCCCGGGTCACTTCCCATAAGATTGTAGCCGGTTATAGAGAACACCCGCATATCATGCCGGTACTTTTCTAGCAGTTCTTCGCAGTAGCTGAAAAACTCAGGAGAAGCCAGAATGTCATCTTCCAGGATGATCCCGGCTTCTTCCTGGGCAAAGAACCAGTCAATAGCCTGCGAGACGGCCTGCCGGCATCCCAGGTTCTCTTCGCGGAACAAGGTTCTGACCTCACAAGGCCAGTCGATCTGATCCAGTATATATTGCCGGGTTTGCGCGCATCTCCCGGCCTCTTCCGGCTTGTGAGTACGGGGGCCGTCTGCGCCTATATATAGCTTCCGTGGCTGGAGTTCTTTGATACGGGGGAAAGTGACCGCTACCAGATCCGGCCGGTTAAAGACCAGATACAAGATGGGTACGGAGAAACTCATTAAACAAGCCGTTATCTATGCACCGAAGCTAAAACCCAGGCTTTTCTTGAGTCCCTCCGGCAGTACAGGCAGGTGGCTGCGGGGAATCAGCAGGGTTTTGAGCAGGTAAAGGTCGCTAAAAATGCTATGCTGTGCAACGGTCTTTTGCAGGTACTCATGGCCGCTGCTGCCGCCTGTGCCCATCTTGCGCCCCAGCATTTTCAGCACCATCATGCTATGACGGTAGCGCCAGGTAGCCAGGTGCTCATCTATTTGCAGCAGATTGGTCAGCAGCGCATAGGGCAGGTGCAGGATAGGCTGGTCCCGGTACAGGTTGATCAGCAGGGCGGCCATCATGGCACGGTGACTCATACGGGCTTGTCCCTGCGCCTGCATCTGGTTGTATCCGGCAGGGTCCAGCAAGCTGAATAGATAGTGTTCCGCATCCTGCAGGCGGGTGTGCCTTGCCCGGCGGTCAGTATCTGTCAGGTGCGGGTTATTGTCCAGCTGGGCCCGGTCTTCTGTAAACATGCGTTCTACAGCCGCCTTGTACGCCGGCACAAAATCCCAGCCCCTGAACTGCAGGAAGGGTGTGCGTTCCAGCCATTGCTCCACCGCCTGCAGCAGGCTGGGCGCGGCTTCGGCGGCTTCCAGCATCGCCTGTTGCTCGGGGGGAAATACTTCAGAGTAGGGAGTATTGTTGTATTGCTCCCGCTGGCTGCGGGGGAGGCCCAGTTTGACTTCCAGCAGGCGAAACTGATAGCTCTGGAACCCGCTGGCGGGGAACAGGTAGTTGCGGAACTCCAGGAAATCCAGTGCCGTCATGGTTTCCAGCACGGTTATCTGCTGAATGAGCACCTCCTGGATCTTGAGAATGCGCTGGGTGGTTTCCACTACCAGTCCCATATCGCGCTCATCCACTGTTTGTTCTTTGGTCAGGGTGCGCAGCAGCAGATCCATCTCATGCAGGATCTGTTTGAACCACAATTCATATACCTGGTGAATGATGATAAACAGGGTCTCATCATGGGCGGCAGGGCCATACCGGGCACTCTGCGGCGTTTGTGCGTCCAGTACTTTATCCAGCTGCAGATAGCTTTGGTAGTGTAGGGCAGTAGAAGAGCTCATGCCTGCAATATGCGAAACACTGCGGGCAAATGCCACATGATTTTTGGCAGGTTCCGGGGTTAGGGCAACCTATTTCTGCAGCTTGCCCATCTTCTTCTGGGTCTGGCTGCGGATGTATTTTTCATGGTTGGGATGGTTGCAGTTGGCCTCTGCCGGTTTGCAGCTTTGCATAAGCAGCAAACCCGAGATACCTATACCGCATAGAACGACCAGTGAGCGCATGGGAGAATCAGTTAGCAGTGGGATGGGGTTCATAGGCATCATCGCCAATGATGCGCTCCAGTTTCTGGTAGAGTTCCCTGAAGGTCTCGGGGCCGTCTACCCGAAAGCGAACCGTGTGCGATTCGCCTTCCTCGGCGTAGGATATGATCATCCAGGGCAGAGCGGGTACTGAAGGATCGTTGTACGATGAATCGTAAGAAAAAAAAGCGGATTTGCGTAACGTGCGCGTCAACTGGTTCATGGCGCGGGTATCCAGTTGCTTGCGCCACAAGCTGTATTTGTCTGTATAAGCTTTCCCTTCATACGTTACCTGGCCATAAGTGTCTACCGTCAGGCTGTAGGCGGTGCAAGGTCCTTCGCACCGGCTGCGTTCCATATGCAGGGCAAAGTCAGGTGGCACACGCGCTACCTGCTGGCTGCTCTGGCAGCCTGCCAGTCCGGACAGGAACAGGAGGACAAGTATGCAGGAGAGGCGCATATCACAAAGTTGTTGTCAATATACGCAGTAAGGGGTAAAAAGGATGCAGGATGCCCGTCAGTTTTTGGGCTCAAATAAGGATTCGAAGGCGTCGTCTGCCGCGGCGGGAGCGAAACTGCTGAAAAGCAACCCGTTGAGTAGTTTGGGGTAGAAGAAGGTGCTTTTGGGCGGCATCAGGCAGCCGTCATTGCAGACGGCCAGCAGCTGGGGCATGTCTACGCCGTTCAGAAGAAACCCCATCTTGCCCGGTTTGCGGGCCGCTTCGGTAACCCGGTGGTGACTGGCTTCATAGCGGATGTGTGGTGTGCGGCTCTGGGTTTCCCAGGTGTAGCCCAGCATCTTGTCCAGTACCAGGTAATGCAGCAGGGTGTAGTCCAGGTATTTTACAGAAGAAAGCATGGGCGCATTCACCAGTTCCAGTGGATCCAGTTCCGGGCGCAGTTGCAGCAGCCACTGCTCCTCTCCCCAGACCAGCTCATAAGTATAGGGCTGGCGGGGCAGCTCTTCGTGCAGCGGCCGTTTGCTTTGCAGGGGTTTTACTTCAAACAGGTGTTGCAAGTCTGTAAAAAACCCTCTGCGGGTCAGTCCCTGGGGCACATCCACTACCCGGTGGATCGGCAGGATGCGCAAGTCCTGCCCTCTCAGGTTGCTGAGGTACATCAGGTGATAGCGCAGTGGATGATGTTCCGGCAACCGGGGGTTCTGGTCCAGCGCACGGCGCAGCAGGGAGCGGCTGGCAGCCAGCCGGTGGTGGCCGTCTGCCACAATGATATGACGCGTGGATAATAGTTCCTGGGCCACCTCCAGGTCTTGCTTGTGTGTTGCCATGCTGAATTGTACCCGCACTCCCTGGAAGTCTATGCAATCCAGCAGCGGCTGCATCATATATTCTTCCATGATAGCCTCCAGCCGGAAATAAGGGTCGCTGTACAGTCCGTGGGTAGGGGTTACCTGCATGCCCAGCTGTTCAATGAGTTCGGAACGCGCTTCGGCCGCTGCCGGCAATATCCCTTCATGAGGGATGATGCCGTCCTGCCGTTCTTCCGGCTCAATCCTGACCAGTGCCAGGAATCCTTTTCGCACATATTGATCCGGGCTTCCGTAGAGTGAGAAGGTCTGCCATAAAGGGTAAAATGCAGGCAGGGGATCCTGCCACAATTCATCTTGCAGGTGCCATTTGCCCAGCAGCCGGACGCTGGCGGGCAGTTCGGGCGGCATGGCCAGGTGCAGGCTGTTGTGCGGCTTAAGGTAGAGGCTTTGCAGGAAATCCGGGTCAAACCCATCCGTCATAGGACTTAGCACGTCCAGACACTGCCGTAGCAGAGAGGGCGCATATCGCCAGGCACGAAAAGGGCGGATAACAGCCATGCGGCACAAAAGTAAGCCAAAACCTATACTAGCGAAACTGCCCCCCGGGCTGAACCTCCGTTTCCCATCCGTCATAAGTGCCCTGGAACTCTTCCGCCAGGTCCAGCAGGTCGCCTACCAGTTCGTTCAGGTGTTCCAGTTCCATGACCTCTGCGCGGTGTACGCTCAGCATCCAGGGTTGGTCGGGGTATTCATCTTCTTTGCGGAATTCCCCAAGGGAAAAACCTTCCTCTTCCAGGGTTTCCAGCAGGTGCCGTCCCCGCGCTTCATCGGCAAAATAGAACCAGTGGTCCAGCAAGCGTTCTCCATGAAGTGTGTCCCCCTGCTGGCGCAGCAGTTCCAGTAAATGGCGGTTGCGGATGCACAGGAGCTCATAGGCATTGGGGTAGAGTACATGCACATATAGTTCCCAGGCGGCATCGCTGCGGCCGCCATAAGAGTACTCCGTGGTGGCAAAGCGGCTCATGACCGCATGTACGGCCGTATCCAGGTGTTGCGAGCTGGGAGTGTAGAAATAAAACTCCGCCTTCTGGTTCCAGACCACGTAGCCTACCAGCAAAGCCTGCATGCGTCCGGCCAGGTATTGCGCCAGGCTGTGCTCCAGGAGATCCAGCCATTCCTGGCGGGCTTTGCGGGGCAGTGCATCTTCATCCGGCAGCACCACCTGCACCCACACGAGCATGGGCAGTTCGTTCACGGGTGCACGGTCTGCCAGCCGCACGTCCACATGCATTACGGCAGGCTCTCCGTCGATCTCGGCATCATAGTATTCCCACACGGGCTCCATGGGGCAAAGTTTAGGAAAAAATCGCTGCCGGGTGGCAACCCTGATTATTTGTACGCGAAAGCACCCTGTATTGGCATGTTTTTTCCTATTTTTACCTTCCCACAAAATGCGCCTTATGAAAAAATACCTGCTCACAGTAGCTGTTCCGCTTGCTTTGCTGTTTTCTACGGCCTGTAATGAAGATGGTACCCTTAAGGATTTTGGGAACGGGCTCAGCACGGATGAAGTGGTGGCGGGGCTTAAAGAAGCCCTCACGGTGGGCACGGATACCAGTGTTACCCGGCTGAACCGCACCGATGGCTACTGGCAGGACCTGGCGGTGCGTATCCTGCTTCCCCAGCAGGTGCAGAACGTCTACAATGCTTCCAGCACCATAGGGCTGGACGGCGCTTTCGGCACATTGCTCGATGATTTTCAGCTTAAGATGAACCGTGCGGCGGAGAATGCCGCAGACAAGGCCAAGCCCATCATCTGGGAGGCGATCACTGGTATTACCATTGCAGACGGCTGGTCTATCCTTAAAGGAGACAGCACTGCGGCGACCAATTACCTGAAAGGCGCCACCTATACTTCCCTGGTGGATGCCTACCTGCCCGATGTGACGGATGCACTGGAAGAAGTGGGCGCCCAGCAAGCCTGGAGCTCTATTACTTCTACTTATAACCCCCTTATCAATACCTATAATAACACCGTAGCTATCATTACTGGCAATCCTTATGCGTTGTTGCCCACAGACCTATCCCGGTATGTAACCGAGAAGGCGCTGGACGGTCTGTTCCTCAAAGTATCGGACGAGGAGCGGCGGATACGCCGTGATCCTATTGCGAGGGTGACGGATCTGTTGCGTCGCGTGTTTGGCCAATAGTCATTTAATCTGCGCTTACCTTCTCATTGCTGCATGACCGGTTTACGAATATTACTTCTTTTCGGCTATATATGTTGGGGCATAACAGCCCCACTCCTTGCCCAGAACTGGACCACTACACCCGTAACTGCCCAGAAAGGCATGGTGGTAAGCGACCACCCGGAAGCTACCAAAGTGGGGGTGGAGATCCTGCAAAAAGGAGGTAACGCCATAGATGCCTCTATTGCGGTGCAATTTGCCCTGGCAGTGGTCTATCCCGAAGCCGGCAATATCGGCGGCGGCGGGTTCCTAGTATACCGCCCGGCAAAAGGAGAAGCGGTTACCCTGGATTACCGGGAGACGGCTCCGGCTGCTGCCACGCAAGATATGTTCCTGGACGCTAAAGGCGAGGCAGATCCTATGCGCAGCGTAGTGGGGACCCTGGCTGCCGGGGTGCCCGGCACGGTAGACGGCATGTGGCAGGCCCACCAGCGCTATGGCAAGCTCAGCTGGAAGGAGCTTGTGGAGCCTGCCTGGCTTCTGGCCGGCAGGGGCTTCCTGCTGACCGAACAACAGGCTGAGAAACTCAATGCCTTCCGCGAATATTTCATCAAGTATAACGGCACGCCTGTAGATTTTTATCTCAAGAATCGCTGGAAGGCCGGAGACCGCATGCGCCAGTATGCGCTTTCCCTTACCCTGGAACGCATTATGAATGAGGGCCGCGAAGGTTTCTACGCCGGCCAGACCGCAGACCTTATCGTAGAAGAGATGCGGCGCAGCAACGGACTGATCTCCTATGCGGATCTCGCGGGGTATAAGTCCGTCTGGCGCATGCCTTATTCGTTTGATTATAAGGGCTATCGCATCCACAGCATGCCTCCCCCCAGCAGCGGGGGTATCGTGCTACACCAGTTGCTGTATGTCTCCGGCCAGCATCCACTCAAAAAATGGGGTCATAACAGTGCGGAAGCCATTCACCTGATGGCAGAAGCCGAGCGCCGTATGTATGCCGACCGCGCACATTACATTGCCGATCCCGATTTTGTCAAGGTGCCCATTGCCCAGCTTACGGACCCCGCTTACCTCAATGAACGGATGGCCAGTTATAGCCCTGTGAAAGCCACCCCCAGTGCAGAAGTGGGTGCCGGCACCTTGCGCCCGGAAGCAGACCAGACCACCCACTACAACGTAGTGGACGCCGAAGGCAATGCAGTATCTGTGACCACCACGCTCAATGGCCTTTACGGGTGTATGGTGGTAGTGGGAGATGCGGGTTTCCTGCTGAATAACGAGATGGACGACTTTGCCGCCAAAACCTATTCGCCCAATAGCTTTGAATTGCAATATGGTCAGGCAAACCTGGTGGCGCCCGGCAAACGCCCCCTCAGCAGCATGACGCCCGTGATTATAGAAAAAGACGGGAAGTTTATACTGGCCCTGGGTGCTGCGGGCGGCCCTACCATTATCACGGCAGTGTACCAGGTGATGCTGAATGTGCTGGAGTATGGCCTGAATGTGCAGGCGGCCGTGAGCGCCCCTCGTGTGCACCACCAGTGGCTGCCGGACGTCCTGCGTGTGGAAGAAGGACGCATCAAGGCGGCCACTTTGAAGAAGCTGGAAAAGATGGGTCATACCGTGAAAACCCGGGCGCATATCGCCCTGTTGAATGCCATCCACCGGTTGCCCGACGGCACATTGCAGGGTGGCGCTGAGCCCCGCGGCGATGCGGCGGCGGCAGGCTACTAAAAGAAATCTTGCTCGGCCTGGTTCTGCTGAACCAACTTTGGCGGTGTGTGTATCACTCACTACTTAAAGCCTTTGGCATGATTTCCTTATCTTACCACATGAAACGACTGCTGCTACTCTGCACAGGCGGCATTCTGCTGCTGGTGCCCGGCCTTGTGCGTTTATACCTGATGATGCCTTTCCCGGGCAGCCAGGAAATACCGGATACCATAGGATATGCCTACTTTCTCTATAACTGGTATTTTGTGCTGAGGTTATTGGGTATAGCGGCTATTATAGGGGCTTTGGTCTATAGCCGGCATAGCCGGGCCACGCGCATAGCCTCGGCTATTCTGCTGGTGCTTACCCTGGGCCTGGTGTGGGTAGAGAGTAACTGGATGAACCCGGAGCGCATGTTCCGTGAAATGCCCGTGGTGGAGCCACGTCCCGGTACGGCTGCCGGCTGGCCCGACAGCCTGCGGGTTATCGGTGTCATAAGCGGCGACAGTGCCGTGGCCACACCGGTGTATGTGGCGGCTTATCACCACCGCATACCGCTCCAACTGGGCGGGCAGAAACTATGGATCACCTATTGCAGCATGTGCGGTACAGGTACGGTGTTTGACCTTACTGCAGACCGGTATCGTAGCCTTCGGTTCAGGCTTATCGGGATGAATCGTTACAACGCCTTGTTTGAAGACGAAGAAACCGGTACCTGGTGGCACCAGGATACGGGCGAAGCCATTTACGGCACCCGCAAGGGCGATGCGTTGCCTATGTATACCAGTGAGACCTTGCCCTGGAAGGAGTGGCGCACCCGCCAC
>JAHBTG010000052.1 GCA_019638695.1 Bacteroidota bacterium
CTATAGATGGTAGCCGTTTTATTTCTCCTGATCCTCTGATCGTATATCAACAGAAGTATGCGGAATTATCTCCTTACCAGTTTGCCAGTAACAGTCCCTTAAAGTTTTTAGATATCGATGGATTAGAAGCTGGTGAACCTGGGTGGGGTGCATACATGGGTAGTTTAGAACTCACAAGTCCGGATGCCTATAAATTAGAATTAAAAATGCAAGAAATTTCTAGAGGATTCTCTGCTGATATTGCAAAATTTTCTGTAAGAAATGTTGTGGAATCTGGGATTAACCTGCCATTCCGTGGAATACAAATGGTTACAAACCCTATATTATATAATATAACAGGCGCCTCTGAATTTAGAGGTAGATATACACTAATTAACACTGAAAATGTTGCTTCATTTAGTTCATTATTTGAGTCAGAAACATACTTAACTAAGACTAATTTTCTTAGTGACTACGGAGGAAATAATGTGGGAACATGGAATGCACTTGGGGATGGAGTTTCTACTATAAGTTTTGGGTTCGGTAAATCTATAAATATTGGTGTAGAGCTTGGATTTACTGGAATAAAAGGTGCTGCGGTTAGTAATCTTTCTAGAACTGTTGTTGTTACTCCTTTGAAGGCAGTAGTAAACCATGCTGCTGGTAGTTCAGTGAATGTAGAGAACCAAGTAATAAATCAAGCCTCAAATAATGATTCGAATTCATTCCGACTAGGAATAAATCTAGGGATATCATTAGATAAAGGTAATAATGAAATTAACTCAACTGAATAAATAATAATGATAGAGGTCATTAGAATTATTGCTGCTTCTTTTTGGTGGCTGAAAAAAGGAGGTAAAACCAGATTCTGGGATGAACATGATAACCCAAAATACTCTCGTAGAAATAGAATCACGGAGAGTTCTATAATATTGATACTTGTTTTATTGATGATATTAGTGATATATCTTTTTCGCTAAGTGATGGTCTATTTCTATTGGTTTTGGTATAAGTAAAAGCCATGCGCTACAACTTCCGTTACCACTCAAGTGGCACTCCGGTGGACGTCATCAATAACCTGGCAAGTATTGCGGGCGCTAGTGGCCAGGGGGTTACGAGCGGTTGCGTGCCTGTGGGGTATCCCACTGCCTGTACGGGTCTATGCACTACGCTGACGCGGAAGGTGGCGGTGGGTGTATGCGGAGCGCAACGAGTGGGGGCACCGGGCATGCCGGGAGACCCTGAAACAAGCCCAGGGTGACGATTTTAAGGAGGGGTAAGGGGGTGGTTGTGCAATAAAAATTGCGCCATGTCCACCCTCGCTACACTCAGGAAGCCGCGGAGGATTGGCGGGGAGCCCCGGCCTTCCTGGGCAGGTACACCAGTTCGCTCAGGCTATCGGGCGCAAAACATTCTATCGCCGCCTGCTGCATCTGGGCGCCCGTTACGTCATGGATGCGTTGCAGCGCTTCCTCCAGCGTGTAGGGCTTGCGGCCGTCGAGCAAGTCGTTGGCCAGGCCCATCATGCGGGCGCTGCTGTTTTCCCAGGCCATCACCAGGTTGCCCGCATATTGTTTGCGGATGGCCGCCACCTTGGCAGGGCTTAGCGCCTCCTGCATCAGCCGCTGCAGTTCCTTGTGCACCAGCGCCTGCAGACGGGGGATATTCTCCGCATCCGTGGCGGCATAGACCCCCCATATGCCGCGGTCGGTATAAGGCGTGTAAAAGCTGTAGATATTGTAGCTGAGGCCGTATTTTTCGCGGATGGATAGGCTCAGGCGGTTGTTCATGGCCGGGCCGCCCAGGTAGCTGTTGAGCAGCAGCCAGGGCACGTAATGGGCCTCCTGCAGGGCATAGGCCCTGCCGCCAAGGATATAGTGCGCCTGCGTCACCGGCTTCTTGCGCACCTCGCGCACCGGCCTGTGCGGGGCGGGTGCCGTGCGAGCCGGGGGCTGGTAGTCTGCCGTGTGCTGGAGCAATGGGTATTTCTGCAGCAGGCTCAGCACGCGGCTTGCCGCCAGGTTGCCGGCCACGCTCAGCACCATATTGTCCGGGCGGTACTGGCCATGGTAAAAATGCAGGGCCATGTCGCGCGAGATACCCGCTAGGCTCTTGCGGGTGCCCAGTATGGGGGCGCCCAGCGTATGCCCCGGGAACACCAGCGCATCAAAAGCCTCCAGTATGCTGTCCTCCGGCGTGTCTTCATACATATCGATCTCCTCGGCGATCACCGCCTTCTCCTTACCCATCTCGGCCTCGGGCAGGGTACTGTGGAACGCCATGTCCAGCAGCAGCTCCAGCGCGCGGTCCAGGTACTCGCGGGTGACGGTGGCGCTCAGGCACGTCTTCTCCCGCGTGGTAAACGCATCCAGCTCCCCCCCCACATTGTCTATGCGGCTGAGGATATGATAGGCCCTGCGTTTGTGCGTGCCCTTGAACAGCATATGCTCCAGGAAATGCGCCATGCCCAGTTCCTGCGGGCGTTCATCCCGGCTGCCGGTGTTGATGACCAGCGCCAGGTGTACCAGCCGGGTGTCCCGCACCCGCTGGTGCACCATTTGCAGGCCCGCGGGCAGCGTATGGTATTCGGGAACGATCAGGTGTTTGCGGGACATAAGCTGCAAAGATAACCGCATTCAGGGGTGCGTTGCTGCAACCGTACAACAGTTTTGGGGCAAAAGCGTTCAGAAAATGTAATCTTGACCGCGGGTTTGCAGATAAAACCGGCCCGTTGTACGTTTACACCATGAGTATGCGATGCAGAACGCTGTTGATCTGTGTGTGGATGTGCGCGGGCCTGCCTGGGCTGCAGGCGCAGCACAGCTGGAATGTGCAGTGCCGGGATGCCGCTGCTGCACGCAGCCTGGCCGCCGCCACAGACGCCACTGTGCTGCAAGGCTGGCAAAGCAGCCTGCCCGGTCTCATAGGTGTGCGCCCGCTGGCGCCCTCCGGCAGCAAAGCCGCCCAGCTGGCAGACTGGTTTACCCTGCAATTTGCGCCAGATGCCGACAGCGCCGCCACGGCCCGCAGCCTGGCCCGGCACCCTGCCCTGGCCTATAGCGAGCCCAACCGCCGCCGCCGCCTGCACAGCATGCCCAACGACCCCGAGGCCGGCGCCTGGCACCACGGGTATATCCGCACCTATGCCGCCTGGGGCAAAAGCCGCGGGCAGGGCATTGTAGTGGGGGTGCTGGATACCGGGCTGGACTATGACCACCCCGAGTTTGCCGGGCAGATCTGGGTAAACCCCGCCGAGGACCTTAACGGGAACGGACGTCTGGATGCCGCCGATATCAACGGTATAGACGAAGATGGCAATGGCGTGGTGGATGATGTCATCGGTTACGACTTTGTGCACCAGGAGGTGCTGATCGGCGGCGGGGACTACCTGGACGAAGACCCCGACCCCATGGACGATAACCAGCACGGCACCCTGGTGGCCGGCATCCTGGCCGCCCGCGCAGACAATGGCCAGGGCGGAGCGGGTATCGCACCGGATGCGCGCATTATGGTGCTGCGGGCGTTCTCTGCGCAAGGCGTAGGGGAGGATGACGACATTTCCCGCGCTATCATTTATGCTGCCGATAACGGCGCGCGCGTGCTCAACTGCAGCTTTGGCGATATCTATCCCAGCCGCATGATGCACACCGCCATCCGGTATGCGCATGCCCGCGGCGTGGTCGTCGTGGCTTCGGCAGGGAACGGCACCGGCGACCAGCTGCACTATCCCAGCGGCTTTCCCGAAGTCATCAGCGTAAGCGCCAGCGCCTATAGTCCGGAGACCGGCACGGAGTTTCTCTGGCCCTTCAGCAGCTTCGGCACCTCGGTAGACTTGTGTGCGCCCGGCAGCGGCATTTTTGCGCCCGACTTGCGCGATCCCGAAACCGGCACACCCCGGTACGATTACTTCAGCGGCACCAGCTGTTCGGCCCCTATGGTCAGCGCCGCGGCGGCCATGTTGCTGGCCCTCCACCCGGATCTTCCTCCCCAGCAGGTGCGCGGCATCCTGTGCTCCACCGCAGATGACATTGCCCGGCCAGGCTGGGACCACCTCACCGGCGCCGGACGCCTCAACATTGCCCGTGCGCTGGAGGTGCCTGTGGGCAGCATCGTGCAGCTCATATCTCCTTATAATGACATGGGCACGGCCGCCACAGACCAGGTGACTATCATCGGCACCGTGCTGCACCCCCGCTTCCGCAGCTGGCATCTCAGCTGGCAGGCTGGCGTCCGCGGTTCGGACTTCTGGCAAAGTATCCCTCCTGTTACTGCAGACCAGGTGCTGGCAGATACACTGGGCACCTGGCATGTAGCTGCACTGCCGGAAGGGGAATATACCCTGCGCCTGAGCTGCGAGCTTTCCAGCGGACAGACCGAAGAGCACCGCGTCCGGGTGGTCATTCAGCGGAGTCCTCCCCAGGTAGACCTGCGGCTGGCCGCGCCCGCCTGGGATACCGATACCCGCAAGCGGTTATGGGTATGGCGTACCCACCAGCCCACTATAGTGCGCCTGCACTACAAGCTCCAGGCCGAGACCGGCTGGCGGTTTGCCGTAAGCGATCGCCTGGTGCGCAACGGAGAAATGCTGCTGGGCCCCGATGCCCTGCCGCCCGGCGAGTATGACTATTTCCTCGAGGCTACCAACAGCGCCGGGCTCACCGGTTACTCCGATACCCTGAGCTTTAGCTGGCAACCCGCTTGGCTCAACAGCGCCGGGCTACAGGTTCTGCCCTGGAAACTGCCTGCAGGAGCCCCCCTGCCACAGCCCCAGGATGTTAACCAGGATGGCCGCCGTGAATTATGGCTCAGTCGCTATGATGCCTCCCTGACCTTTGGCAAGCTCATGGCCTATGAATGGAGCGGCACGGACTTTATCCCCTGGGACAGCCTGCCTCAGCACCCGCGTTTTATCCCCAAGGATCTCCGGGATGTTACCGGCGATGGCCGCCCCGAACTGCTGGGCAACCTCAGCGACTCCCTCTTCGTGTATACCCCTGCGGTGGACCATGCTTTTCCCAAGAACCTGCTGTTCTTCCAGAAGAATGGCCGGTTCCCCGCCCAGTTTGCCGATACGGACCAGGACGGCAACTGGGAGATCCTGGCCAAGGACACCATTCATTATTATGTACTGGAATGGAACGGCACCACCTTTGTGCAGGTGGCTACCCTGCCGGATGTATCAGGGGGGTATACGCTGAGCACGGCGCCCCGCACGGTGGTTGCAGACCTGGATGGCGATGGAGCCCTGGAGATCGTCTTTGGTGATGCTGACGGGGACTTCCTGATCTATGAGAATACCGGCGACAATACCTATACCCTGCGGTATACGGATTCTACTGCGCTGGTGAATACAGCCCCTTATATCACGGCCGGAGACCTGGACGGCGATGGCCGGCCCGAGCTTTTTGTGGCGTGCCATACCCCTACGCTGCGCAACGAGGCGGATTTCGAGTATAGTCCGCCTTACTGGTGGCTGCGTATCTTCAAGGCCACAGCCGATAATACCTATGAGCAGGTATGGGAAGATCATCTCTATAATGTGCCCAGCAGCCAGTGGAACGCCGCGCTGGCAGCCAACCTGGATACGGATGCTGCGGATGAGCTGCTGTTCTCCGCCTTCCCGCGCACCCTGCTACTGGACTGGGACGGCAGCCAGTGGTACTGGCGGCATTATCTCTATGGCAGCCTCACCACCCACCACGCCGCCGGGGACTGGGACCAGGATGGGATGCCCGAGTTTACCGTGGCCTTTGGAGATACGCTCCGCTTTTTCCAAATAGATACGCTGGTAACCCCCACTGTCAGCGGCCTTTCCCTGCAGGGAGAGGTGCAAGGCACTGCCCGCGCCCTGTTGAGTTGGAATGCGCTTCCGGGCGTGGTTAGCTGGGTATTGTTCCGCGCTTTGCTGCCCGCTAGTGGCGAGGTGCCGGCCAACCTGCCGTTTCACAGCAACCCTGCCGGCGCTTTCAGTATACAAACCCCTTTGTTGCCTAACCGCACTTATGCCTGGGTGCTGCAGGCCCGGGATGCGCAGAACCGCGTAGTGGCGGTTTCTAACCTGCTGAAACTCCGCACCCATGCGCGTCCCCGCTTATTGGCTGCCGAGGCGCTGGACAGCCTCACGGTAGCAGCCACTTTTAGCCAGCCTATGCATGTCCGCCCGGCAGATGTACATTTGTTCCGTATAGACGGCGTGCAGCAGGTGCGGCACCTGGCGGCAGAAGGCACTACGGTCATCCTGCGACTGGGCGCCCCGCTGGCGCCCGGTATGCATAGCCTGGTGATAGATACCCTATTGCAGGACCAGTGGCAGGCACGGCTGTTGCCGGAAGAGGACAGCGTATCCTTCGAATACCTGGCCCCGGATAATGCTCACCTGTATCTTGCCCGCTGGGAGCGGCTGGGCGAGAAGGAAGCCCTGCTGACCTTTAACCTACCCCCGCAAAGCACTACGTTGCAAGTGGCCAATTTCTCCCTGGAGCCGGTGGGGTATGTAGCCAATGTGCAGGTGCAGCCGGGCGATGGTCGTACGGTTTCTGTACGGGTGGAACAGGCGGTGCTGGGCACTGCGGGATATCCCGTTACCCTGCGGGTGCGGAACCTGCTGGGGTCCGGGGGTGAAACCATGCGTACCCATACGGGAGATGCGGTCACCTTTTATGAGAGCGCAGCCCAGCTCAGCGATGTATATGTATATCCCAATCCGGTGAAACCCGTACATTTTGTGCAGGGCTGCCGTTTTGCCAACCTCACCCGTGGCGCGGTCATCACCGTCTACACCAAGAACGGGCAGCCGGTGCGGCGTATCTCCGAGACCGAGGGCAACGGAGGGGCCAGCTGGGACCTGCGGGATGCCGGCGGCCGTCGCGTGGCGCCCGGCGTCTATATCTACCGCGTAGAGGGCGCAGATGGCGAGGTGTTTGAGGGGCGGCTGGCGATACTGGAGTGAGGGAGGTGGTAGGGTATGTGTTATATCTTAGCTACTGCTTTTACGTATATTTGAACATGAAACCCATGAATGAGCCGGAAGTAAATATCAGTGAGATTGCACAAGAGGCTTCACGCCTTGCGGTAAAGGGGCTGTTCCAGAAAGGCATACGTCCTTCCATTATGCACCAGGGCGTTATTTATAAAGTAGGCCCGGATGGGACTGCGTACCGACAGAATGCGAGAGGCAGCTGGCGGATAGACCGGCGTATACGGTTTCAGGTGACCAAGCAGGGTAAAATTTCGGTGAAAGATGAAGCCTCCCAGGCTCCGGGTCATCGCCGGGCCTAATGGCTCCGGAAAGTCTACATTGCTGCAAACGCTTATTAAGCGGGAGATTCCTCTTGGAGTAACGATTAATGCGGATGAAATAGAGAATTTGCTCAGACAGCACTTCTTTGTCACTACAGAGCAGCTGAACCTGCCTTTTCCTCGAGAAATTGCGGCCAAATGGTCTCTTTTCTGGCAGGCTCATGGACTTAGAGAAAAACTTAATCGTTACCTGACCTTTGAACTATTCCGTGAGAATGTCATTCAAACCGGATTGTTCAGCTATTTATCTGCCGCTTTAGGTGAGTTTCTCCGGCAGGAGTATCTCCTGCAAAAGTGCGATTTCACATTTGAGACCGTTTTTTCTGATACCTCTAAAGTGGATTTTCTGAAGCAGGCCAAAGGAGCTGGGTATAAGATCTACTTGTATTATGTGTGCCTGGAAAGTGCAGAGCTGAATGTACAACGCGTGAAAGACAGGATGGACATGGGTGGACATTTTGTGCCGGATGAGAAGATCCGGAGCCGTTACCAGTCTGCATTAAATAACCTGGTTCCTGCTTTTGACCTGGCTGATAATGCTTATCTTTTTGACAACTCGATCGAATCCAGGCAATTTTTGCAAAAAGTAAATGGCGAAGTGAGTGCACCGCTAAGTGACGTACCCGGATGGGCAAAACCGCTTTGTCAGCATTTGAACATACATTAAACCGGAGGGTTGGATTGCCTACGGATTACCCGCTTCCCGGCCTTTCCGGAGGCTGTCATAAAAGATGTCCGCTATCTTGCCGCGCACGCCTTCGTTGCTGTAGAGCAGGTTCTCGCTGTCCGGCCAGGTGCGGTTGGTGAGGATGACCACGACCAGGTCGTTGACCGGGTCTATCCAAAAGCTGGTACCGGTGAAACCGAGGTGCCCGTAGGTTTGGTCGGAGGCTTGTTTGCTGTAGGGACTCAGGTAGCCCGGGCGGTTATCCGGCTTGTCCCATCCCAGGCCGCGGCGGCTGCCGGACGCCTGCGGCTGGGCCGCCGTGAAATAGGCAATGGTCTGGGGATTCAGGTAGCGGTGCCCGGCATATTCTCCCCCGTTCTTGAGCATAAGGCCCAGTTTGGCCAGGTCATATACATTGCTGAAGAGGCCCGCATGCCCGCTGTAACCTCCCAGCAAAGCGGCGGCTTCGTCATTCACATACCCCTGCACCGGCTGAAAGCGGAATTTCTTGTCCTCTACTGTGGGGGCGCAACTGGCTGCGCGGCCCTTCTGTGCCGGGTTGAAGAGGGTGTTGTTCATGCCCAGCGGTTTGTAAAAATGCGTGGTGACGTAGTCCTCCAGCGTGGAATGGGTAATGCTTTCGATCACCCGTTTGAGGATGATCATATTAAGATCGCTATACACCATGCCCTGTGCCTTGTTCACCGGCTGGTTCTTGATCTTGTCCCAGATTATCTCGGGGTAATCCTTGCTCAGGAAAAGATCCTTGCCCAGCGGGGTGGGGTAGTTGCCTGACGGCACAGTGCTGTAGACTTCGGGCTTGCGCTGGCCGTTGGCGACTGTTTCCATCCAGAAGGGGATCCAGGCCACCAGGCCGGAAGTATGCTGCAATAACTCGCGGATGGTCAGCGCTCCCACGGCGCCTTGTACTTCAGGGAGATAATGGTGCACGGTTTCTTCCAGGTTCAGGCGATTATCCTCCCATAATTTCATGGCAGCCACCGTAGTTGCCGCCACTTTGGTGACGGAGGCCAGGTCATACAGGGAGGCGTAGGTATCCACAGGAAGTTCTTGTGTGTAGGTGTGGTGCCCGAAAGCCTTGTCATAAATGATCTTGTCTCCCTTGAGCGCCAGGATGCTGATACCGGGCATGGCTCTGCGGCCGATATACCCATACACCAATGATTCTATGCGATGCAGTTCGCGGGGTTCCATACCCGCTTCCCGGGGAGTGGCCCAGTGCATGCGCGGCCCGTCGTTGGCATAGCTGAATCCCTGCGAGAATTTGTTGGAAAGGGTGACGGATAGTTGTCCGTGGGGGACTCGTGCACCCATAATGATCTCTGCGGCCGCTTGCTGGGCTTCCGGTTCTTCCTCGTAGGCATTGAGCACCGCCCGGTGGTCTTCCAGGAACTGGAAAGCATAGGGGTTGTTAAAATGCACCAGGATAGAGGGCTTCTCCATTTCCGCCACACGCTGGCAATAGGCAATGACCGTGGGGGTGAGGCCGTAGTGCCGGAAGGAGTAGCGGCTCATCTCGAACAGCCCCGTGATGATCACATCGTAGGATTGCAGCCGGCTCAGCAGCGTATCTATCTGGGCGCGGGTGGAGTACCTGTCCAGCAGGAAGAAGTCTACAGGGCCGTATTTCTTGAGGGTATGGTAAAAAGGCGTGGCCTGTTTGTAACCCAGCTGCACATAGGCTATCTTCTGGTCCAGGTTCTGGATGGGCACGGCCAGCAGCTCATTCTTGACCAGCGATACGGCTTCTGTATACAATACCTTGCGCAAAGCCAGTGCCTCGGGGTCATACATCAGGCTGCGCGCCTGCACTACGTCTACTGTGCGTTGCCTGTGCAGCCCCGCCCATTCTTTGGCCAGCAGAATGCGGTATACGCGCGCGTTGAGTTCGCTTTCGGTAAAAGACCCTTCTTCTGTAATGGCTTTGTAGATATAATCTATGGCCTTGGGTACATCGCGGGGATAGAGCAGTACATCGTTCCCGGCCTTGAGCGCCATCAGCTCGGCTTCGCCTCCTTTATAGAAACGGGTAACCCCACCCATATTCATGGCATCTGTAAACACCAGGCCCCGGAACCCCAGCTCCTGCCGCAGCAGATCCTGCACCACGCGGCGGGAGAGGGTGGAGGGCAGGTTGGGCGTGCTGTCCAGTGCCGGTACATACAGGTGGGCTACCATGATGCTTTGTACCCCTTGCCGGATAAGCTGCCGGAAGGGATATAGCTCCAGGCTGTCCAACCGGTTGCGGGGGAACCGCACCATAGGCAGGGTGTAATGGCTGTCGCTGTCGGTGTCTCCGTGGCCGGGGAAGTGCTTGGCAGTGGCTATCACCCCATGGTCCTGCAGGCCGCGCATCAGCATAAGTGATTTGCGGGTGACCGTGTGGCGGTCCTGCCCGAAGGAGCGATCGTTGATCACAGGATTCTGGGCATTGTTGTTGACATCTACCACCGGCGCAAAGCAGGCATGCACTCCAAAGGCACGGCATTGTTTGGCCAGCACCCGCCCATACTGGTAGAGCAGGGAATCATTGGCCAGGGCGCCCAGCGTCATATTGCGGGGGAAGCTGATGGCGCTGTCCAGCCGCATGGCCAGCCCCCACTCCGCATCCTGGCCCACCAGCAGAGGGTATTTGCTCAGGTTCTGCAGGTAGTTGGCCCGGTATACCTGCCGCATGGGACCTCCCTGCATAAAGATGATGCCTCCTATATGGTGCTCGGTGATGAGTTTTTCCAGCAGCTTGCGGTTATCCTGCACAGGAGAGGTAAAGGCATCTACCATAAATAACTGCCCTATTTTCTCCCGCAGGGTCATCTGACCCAGGGTTTCCCGCGCCCAGCTGCCATCTGTGCCGGGAAAGAGCTGCTCTACCTGCGTGACGCCTTGTGCAAACTGGGCGTGCAGGACGGGTGCCCACAGCAATGCTATGAGCCCGCACAGATATCGTAAAGGGATATAGACCGCTATAGGCATATGCATTCTTCAAAATTACCCCATTCATGCCAGCAGAGCGCACGGCCATGAGGGGCTTTCTTCCACAAATGGCTATGCAAAACAACTGCCAGCTTCCAGGGTTTGTGCATATTTTGGTAGAAAGCCTGCCGATTTCTCAGGAAAACCGCGGATATTGGGGGTTCCTATGTTATTCCTGTGTACAGCCCTTTTCAGTTGGCTGGCAGCCTGTTACCTGCCTGCCCAGTGGTTCCCCTGGTGGAGCTTTCTGGGGGTATGCCTGCTTTGCGGACTTCTGCTGGGCCGCAGTCGCCGGCACGCTTTCTGGTCTGGGTTCCTGGCTATTCTGGTGCTGTGGGGGCTGGCGGCGCTGGTGATAGATGTGGGCAATACAGGTATCCTGAGTACCCGCATGGCCACACTCTTTAGTTTGCCCAGCCGCTGGCTGGTTACGCTCATAACGGCCCTTGTGGGAGGACTCCTAGGAGGTATGGCCACCTGGAGCGGGTATGCTCTGCGCAGGATCTAGCCTGCTGTTGGGTAAGGATAGGCCGGTGCAGAAATAACCTGCCGGGTTATATCTGCCTACTATAAAAGGCGTTACGGATTAATCTTTTTTGCGCTTGACCTGGTCAAAGGCTTTGAAGAACACTTCTTCAGAGGACTTGCGGCGGTCGGTTTGTGCTTCCTGCTCCGGCGTATGGGCGGATGCGGATATGGCAGGTGCTGCGGTGACTGCCTGCGGTAGCGCTGCCAGGCCTGCCTGTGTTATGGCTGTGCCGGCAGCCGGTGCATTCTCACCGAACGCCCGTTCTTCCGTGTCCTGGGGAGAATCCGTGTGATTGCGGCCATCTACATGTGCCAGCAAGGTGTAAAAGTCCTCTATGTGGAGTATCACCTTCACCCGCGTGCCCTGCTCGTCCGTTACAAACAATGGAGTGTCCTTAAATTTCATGGTTTAGTCTCCGCTTAAATGTTGCGTCATGGCCATCATCGCATCTGCCGCCGGATGTGCCTAAGCAAAGCTACTAACCGGTGGATTAAAAGACAAGTTATTAAGGATGCCGGCAAATCCGTTTTAACAATTCTTCAGTATATGCCGGTATCGCAAGGGTATGGCCGTCGATCTGGCAGACGGTGCGGTAACCGATGATGCTATTGGTAATAAAGGTCAGGTCTGCTTCCAGCAGGTCCGGCAGGGAGAGCGGGCCGGCCACACAAGGGATCTGCAGCGCCTTGGCCTGTTGTTGCAGGAATGCCTGCTGGGTTCCGGCGATTCCCCTGTTACAGAGCTGGAGCGTACCGCTCTTGAGGCACCCGATATTGGCGTGTTCGCATTCCAGTAACTGTCCTTGCCCGTCCATCAGCAGGGCATGGTCTGCGCCCAGTTTCCGGGCTGCCTGGGCGGCCAGCACATAGTGCAGGCTGCTCAGGGTCTTTCCCAGTCCGCCGGGCAGGGTAGGGGGCACAATACCCGTTTGGGTGGTGAGGCGCACAGGTTCGCCTGTACAATAGGGATCCTGCGGCAGTGATCTGAGGCTTAGCAGGCAGGCGCCCTGTTCCGCTTCCGGCAGGTAGGCGCCGCTGCCCTGCCGGAAGACCAGCCATTTGAGGCGTGCATGTGCAGGCTCACCGGCTGCCTTCCACAGGGTGGGCAGTACGTCTTCCCAAGGTGGGGGGCTGCAATACAGGTTCAGCGCTTGTTGTCCCCGCTCCATTCTTTGCCGATGCAGAGATATGAGCAGAGGTTGCCCGTTTACCAGCCGTATGGTCTCAAACAGGCCGTCTCCAAAGCTGAGCCCCCGGTTGAGCCCCAGCGGCAGCGCTTCAGGCACATATAACCGATGGGCATACCAACAGATCTCTTGCGCAGTGTGTGCCATATGAGCTATTACTTTTTGCTGAATGCCGGGTCAGGCGTTTCGTTGTAAGAGCGCATAGAGGAAGTGCTGCGTGTTGCCGCCCGGGGTGATATGGGCGTAGGGATGGTGCATTACCGGTGTGAACCCTTGCGCAAAAGTGTCTTCCAACTGACGCATGCTGTAGCGCTGTACGGGCAGCCCGCTGCATTTCTCCGGGCCGTTCTCTGCAAAGGGCGCCAGTACCAGCCATCCGCCCGGGGCTATAGCATGGGTAGCTATCTCCACGTATCGGGCAATGTCTGTGGGAGTGGTCAGAAAGTGCAGGGCGGCCCGGTCATGCCATAGCCGGAACTTGCGGCTGGGGTTAAAATCCAGCACATTACCGACCACCCATTCGATGTTCCGTGCAGCCGTTTCGTTGATCCGGGTCTGGGCGCGCGCCAATGCCTCGACAGAAATATCCAGCGCCGTCAGGCAATGATAACCCTGCTGCCAGAGCGTTTCTACGAGATAGGCATCCCCTGCACCTATATCTATCATGCATGCCTGGGCCTCCGGCTTGGGCATGACCTGGCGGATGAGTGCAAGCGACGGCTCCGGGTTGGGTTGAAACCAGCTGACACTATCGGCAGCTTTTGTATTATATACGGTGGCCCAGTGGCTTTTGAGCGAATCCATCAGAAGATCTGTTAATGGGTGTGACACAAAAATACGGTGATTCCAGGTTGTCGCTTGGTTTGTGTCAGAATCCCTCATCTTTGTAGTCTATGACCTTTGCCGAGATTTGTTCTGCGCTGGAAGCCAGGTTTCCGCAAGCTGTCCTGGCCCGGGATGCACAGGTGCCCCAGCCCTGGCTGCAGATTGATGCGGCGCAGCTTCCTCAGGTGTGCCTGTGGCTGCGCGATACTCCCGGCTTCTATTTTGATCATCTGGCTTGCCTCAGCGGGGTGGACATGGGACCGGAAGCCGGCCGTATGCAGGTGGTCTACCACCTCACCTCCCTTACCCAGGGGCATACGCTGGTCCTCAAAGTGGAGGCGGCGCGCGGCGAATCTTCAGCCGAGAGCGCTGAGGCGATGCCCCGGGTGCCTTCTGTAAGTGCGGTATGGCGTGCAGCAGACTGGCATGAGCGGGAGACCTATGATCTACTGGGTATTTTCTTCGACGGGCATCCGGATATGCGGCGTATACTCATGCCTGCAGACTGGCAGGGACACCCGATGCGCAAGGATTATCAGGATCCTGACAGCTATCATGACATTGCCCTGGACTATTAGGCGCGCTATCGGGGGACAGGCTCCGGGTATTCCTCTGTGGGGGGCTCCGGTTCTGCACCTGATTTATCCGGCTGTTCCGTCTCAAAGTACTTGTTGCGGGGTCTGATGGCTTCTGTGCCGGATTTTTTCCCGCCCAGGATCTCTGTCAGGCGGTCAAAGTCCTTGCGGTAGAAGATACCCGCTCCGCGGTTGGTAGATGCCAGCGCGTTGGTCACCAGATTTTCCCGGTTAAAGATCTCCACGCCCAGCCGGCCGGGGTTTTCCTTGCGGGTGCTGTCTCCGGGGTAGAGTTTGATCTCTATACTGATGTTGCCCAGGGAAACGTCCCGCTGCGCATTGCCTGCCAGTGCGCCGTTGCGGCGGATGGTTACCTTGTCATTGAACAGCCGGGCAGACGCATTGGCGCCCAGTGTGCCATCCTGATTGAGTACCAGGTTGATATCTATCTCATTCCCCAGGCTGTTGCTCAGCCAGCTGGTCATCTGGGTGGAAAGGAACTCAGATACGGAGGTGGTCACCAGGTTGCCGCCGCCGCCGTTGGCCTCGGCCACAAAGAACCCGCCCACCGGCGCCACCCGGTGCATGAGGATGAGGCTGAAGACCTGCCGGTTGAGCTCCTGCACGTCATTGCGCACAAAGTTGAGCGTGGAAACGATGCGGAAGGTCTGTTGCTGCGAGATATTGGGGATACGTATGCCAAACTGGATGTCCGGGCGCTCTACAGAGCCTTGCAGGGTCATGAGCACATCCACGCGGGAGGTGGCCGCAGTGGTATCCCAGGCCGCCAGGCTGGCGTTTTCTACCCGGTACACGGCGTTGAGGTTCAGCTGGCCGTCATAGGGGTCACCGTCCCAGCTGATACGGCCGCCCGGGTCTACCAGGAAGGGCTTGGCCGTTACGTTCCCATAGGTAAACAGGTAATTTCCCTCGGTCATGGTCACACTGCCATACATGAGGAACTCATCCTGGCGGTTGAGCGCCAGGCGCAGGGTGCCTTGCCCGCGCCCGGAGATGACATCCCCGGTCTTTTCATCAAAAACAAGACTGATGCGGGCATCCGGGGTGACGTTGAGGTTGAGCTCCATTTCAAAGGTGACGGACGGTTCTGCGGCAGCCAGCGTATCCGTTTCCTGGGTGGCCCCTATGAAGCGCACAAAATCCAGCCGTTGTTCTTCTGCCCCTTCGTCTGCAGGGATGAACACGTCCGTGCCTTTTTCGGGCGTTACGTTTGCCGTGAGCATCAAGTGATTGGCAGGCCCCCGCAGGCTGGCAGAGCCGTTTTTAATAAAGGCCTTTCCGTAGAATGCGCTGTTCTCATGCGCTCTCAGGTCAAAGACCTGGAACCGCTGGAAATTGTCCAGCATAAGATCCAGATAAGGGTTATCGAGGTCCTTGAGGCTAATATGGCCTTGTAGCCTGCATTGTGCCGCCCGGGCGTCATAACGGGGATCCGGCCCCGGCTGATACATATACACGGCGGCAGTATCCAGCAATATCCTGTCCTGGGAGAATTGTATACGTTCTTTCCGGATAAAATACTGGGTGCCCAGGTACACGACCTCGGCCGTGGCGTTCTGCAATTCTGCCGTTCCCCGCATAATGGGCTGTTCTACTGTGCCGGTGATCAGCATATCTTTTACGGAGAACTGCCCGTCCAGTTTCTTCACATACTTGTCCAGGAAAGGCTGCAGGCGGTTGAGGCGCAGGTTTCTGGTAGACAGTTTGAAATAAAGGTCTGTATGGTCTGCCTTGGGAGCCAGGTATCCATCCAGCGCCAGCACCGAGTCCTTCTGATAGACCAGCTGTGCCTGCACATACATGCGGGAGAGGTCTTGTGTCCAGTAACTGTCGGCAGAGAAATCCCCGTAAGTAATGTTGCGATACTTGAAGTCCTGTATGGTGCCTCCCCAGCTGAGCTTGGGGTCTCTCATGATATCCTTGGCTACCAGGCGGGCATCTATTATGCCGCTGATAGGGGTTTTGCTCTGCAGGAAATGTTTGACGAGTGACAGGTTGACCTTTTGCAGTTGCACGGAAAGGTCCGTTTGCTCCAGGTGTGCCAGGAAACCGGTGGCCACCGCAATGCGCTGTTCCCCCTCAAACAGGCTGAAATTCTCGATCACCAGCCGGTTCCCTCCGAAGCGGATACGATTGCCCGGACTGAAGCTCCAGATGGCATCGCCGATCAGGATGCGGGAGTTGTCGGCATCCAGTTTGAGCTCCATCCTTCCGCTTTGCAGGTGCAGGGCCCCGCTCAGCAGGTATACATTGCGGATGCCTTCCTGTATGGCGTTCACGTTAAAGGCAATGCGGTCTTTCTTCCAGCTGGGAGTCAGGTTCACATGCTGGAAGGAGATGCCGCCGGGTATGCGCAGGTTGCTGGTAGTGATCTGTCCACTTGCCTGCAGGTCTGGTTGCCGGGCGTTTTTCTTGAGGCTGAAGTTGCCTTCTATTTCTTCCATGACATATGCCTCATAGGCCAGGCGCTTGGAAGAGAACTGAACCGATCCGGTTTCCAGCGCACCAAAGGAGAAACGGCCGCTCACCTGCGTGCCGTTGGCCATGAAGAAACCTGTATTGAAGAATTGCAGCAAAGGATCCGGGTCCTTGGCTGTGAACTGGAACTGGAAGGCGCTGCTGTCGGTTACCGCAGGCTTCTGGGCGAAATAGCTTTTCAGCTTGAGCGTGTCGTTATCCAGCAGGTGCCGGGTATCCTCTGCCAGCCGCACAAAGAGCGTGGGTAACTGGGCATAGGAGAAATTGCCCGTAATGCGCAGGTCTGCCGGCGCGGCGCGCACATTCAGTTCCTTGTAATGGGCGTTGCCCTGGCTGCTGGCCACCAGGTTGTTAACGGAGAGGCGCCGTTGCTCCAGGGTATCCAGCAGGTTGAACTGGAAGAAACGCACCGTGCCCTGCAGGTTATCCAGCGAATCTCCGGATATGTCTACGTTGAAGATGGTGGTGAGCAGTACCGGCTGGTCTATGACCCGGTAGTGCTGCAGGTCTGCATTGGCCACGTCTCCATATAGCTTGTACGTGGGGATCTCCTTGCCCAGGTCCAGCACCACATAGCCGTTAAAGTCCCCGTGTGTATCCTTCAGTCTTAGCGAGGCTTCCACGATCTGTTCATGAATGTCAGCTTTGCCGCTTACGGAATCAATATGATAACCGCCTACTTCGCTGTCCCACATGCGGAAGCTGCCTTTTATCTTCAGCTCTGCCAGTTCTGCACGGTTGCCCTCCACGCTGGCCTCCATATTCAGCCTGCGGGCCATTCGGCGTCCCAGCAGGGAATCCAGGTTCAGGTCGCGCGTACTCAGCTGACCTTTGTAGTACAGCAGACCGTCGGCGCCTTCTTTGATGTTGAGGTTAGTTTGCACATCTCCGATGGGCAGGTGTATCTGGGCATCTGCCACAAAGTCGTTCAAAAAGCCGGTGAAGCGCCCGTTAGCCTGCGCCCAGCCTACCCGGGTCAGTTCCTGGGGCAGTTGTATGCCCGGCAGCAGGGTTTGCAGGTCGCTGCTCACAAGCTGGGCATGGTCCAGGTTGGCTTCCAGGAAAAGGGCGTCCGGGTCTGTAAAGTTGCGCACGGACAGGCTGCCCGACAACTGGGTGCCGCTGCCGTAGGCCAGGTTCAGCCCCTTACCGCGGATGCTGCGGTAGTCTCCCCGCACCGGGCCGGATATCTTCAGCACACCCTTCAGCGGAACTTCACTCTGGGGAATGAAGTGGTTGATGGTGGAGAAATCCAGCTCTGAAGGGTGGAAGAAGATATTATAGCGGCGGTTCTGCCCTGATGCAAAAAGCGTTTCCAGGGTTTGCCGTTCCATGAGCAGATCAAAGAACAGCCTGCTTCTGCCTATGCAAATGCGGGTTTCTTTCAGTTGTACGTAGGGCGCTTCAGGCAGTTCATCCCTTAGCCGCTTGGGCGCCCATTCGTGGGTGAGCGCCACAATGATATTGCTGCGGAGCGTATCCAGCACCACACCGGTGCGCCGGTCCTCGGTGGACAGATGCAGCACATCCAGCAGCAGGTCCTCATGCCGGGTAAAGCGGATGCCCGCCTTCAGGTCTATCTTCCTAAAATGCAGGTTACTGTAGTTCAGGTGCCCGGGCCTCAGGCGCAGACCCTCTGCACCGCGGGTACTGTCTATGCGGATGAATTCCCCGCCATTAATGGCCAGCTGGTCTATACTGAGGGCAATGTGATGTGCCTTGCGGTCGGTGGTATCCTCACTGGAGAGAAAAGCCAGGTTGGAGGTGCTGTCCGACCGTGTGCACAGCCGTGCAAAAGGCTGGTCTATCTGCACGGCCCCCAACTGGATCTGCTTCAGTTTTTCCTTGCCGGACAGCCAGGCCAGGCTGGGCACGTCAAACATATTTACCGAGATGCTGCGCGCCGCAAACAGCCGTTCTCCCCGGTCGTCCTTCATCTCAAACCCTTCTGCACTCAGCCAGCTGAAGGGCCGCACAGATATGCGTTCCAGCTTCACTTCCGTGCCCAGGGCTTCGCTCAGGCTACTGGTAATCTTGGGGAGCAGCCAGTTTTGCACCGCATCGCTTTGCAGCAGGATAAACACGGCCACGAACAGCACAAGGTACAGCCCCACCACAAATAATAAGAGATTGGTGAGGATGCGGAAGCTTCGTTTGACAAGTTGTTGCGCCACAGTGCGGGGTATCTACAAAGATAGCTACAACCCTTAAACGATATATGGGCAGGGAGTTGTCTGCCTGTTTTGGGTCCAAATTGTTACGCACAGCCTCCGCAGAGTTGCAGCCCAGTGCCGGGGAATGTAATTTTAACCGGTGATTCACCTGCTTGCCATTGAAAGTTCCTGCGATGATACTGCTGCCGCTGTGGTAACGGACGGCCGTATATCTGCCAGCGTGGTCAATGTGCAGCAGGAGCATGGCGCCCAGGGCGGCATTGTGCCGGAGCTGGCCAGCCGCCTCCATCAGCAAAAGATCACCCGGGCGGTGCAGCAAGCGCTGGCAGATGCCGGCCTGGCGCCCCGGGACTTGTCTGCCATTGCCTGTACCGGCGGTCCCGGCCTCATGGGTGCGCTGCTGGTAGGTGTGAGCTTTGCCAAAGGGTATGCCCTGGCGCTGGATAAACCCCTGATCGTTGCAGACCACCTGCACGGCCACCTGATGAGCGTATTTGCCGAAGAAAGCACAAAGCCCGCCTTCCCTTTTGTATGCCTCATTGCTAGCGGAGGACACACGCAGTTACTCCTGGTCAAAGGCCCCCTGCAATACCAGGTCCTGGGCGCCACGCTGGACGATGCCGCCGGGGAGGCGTTTGACAAGACGGCCCGCATGCTGGGATTCGATTATCCCGGCGGGCCTCTTATCGATGCACATGCGGAACAGGGCGATCCCGGTTTCCATAGTTTCCCCGTGCCGGTTGCCGGGGAGTGGGACTTCAGCTTTAGCGGCCTCAAGACTGCCGTGCTCTACCACCTGCAGAAGCAGCAGGCACACCACCCCGATTATATCCGGCAATACCGGGATGACCTAAGCGCCAGCATCCGCCACACCA
>JAHBTG010000053.1 GCA_019638695.1 Bacteroidota bacterium
CGGCGCAAACGGCACTGCTCTGCAAACGCCTTATCATTGCGCACCTCCTGGGGCAGGCTCTGCAGATGCTTTTCCAGCTGATAAAGGGTGCGCACAGCCGCCAGCTTGTACAACGCCTCCGTGGCCGCCTGCGGCGCCGTCCGGGCAGGCTTGGGCTGGTTCTGGCTGAAAGGCCCGTTCCAGGCCATCTCTTCTTTGGTGACCAGGCCGCTAATCGCAAAAGCCCGTTTGAGGGCCACAACTTCCGCCACTTTTTTGATCATGACAGCGGGATATTGCGTCCAGGCAAAGTTCCCGGGGCGGTGATACTCGCCAAAGCTGACATAACAGATCACAGGCGCCTGTCCATGCCGCTCACAGCGTGCCCAGGCCCCTACTATACGTCCGCGGGTGTGTCCATAGCGGTGCACGATCTCCTGACGCCCGGCATCCAGGGCAAAATGATCTCCCTTGCGCACTTCAGAAGAGAGCAGGCAATGGAAATCGGTATGCCTGCGGGCTATTTTCAGGTATCCGTCCCGGCTGGTCATGATCAGGCTGCGGGAACCCTCATAGCTCAGGGAGCCATCCGGGCGGCGCACATAGGTCCACTGGCCGTTCACCCGCTGCATGGCCGGCTGCTTGATAAACCACAGCTCATTCTTCAGGGGATTCAGCCCATACGTGTCTGCCAGCCAAAGCAAACGCTGCAGTTCGGCAGGAGTGGCCCCCTCTGCTACTGTCTGGGCTACCAGCGTGCGCGCTTCGGCAGAAAGCGGGATAGCCGGGCGAAGCGAAACGGATGAGTGAATAGTGGTTTCCATAGGACTTTATATAAGTATGCTGAATTAAGCAGTGGAGGATTTTGCCGCTAGTGGACAGTTTTTAGGGGCAAAGTCTTGCGCAGAGCTGAATTATTTAGGATTATTGTACAAATTTAGAAGCATACAGAATTCATGTCAAGAGAAATCTTAATAAAATAGAAGCATAATGAATATTTCTACCCCCGATAGCCAGAGCGGCCGCCTGAAAGAGTTGTTATTCCGCCTGAATCTCAATCAGCAGGCCTTTGCCGAGAAACTGGATATCTCGCAGAGCGCCGTCTCACAGGTATTGCGAGACAAGACCAAGCTGAGCTTTGACACGTTGCAGAAAATAGCAGAGGTCTATGAGGTGAACCTTAACTGGCTGGTAGCCGGGCAGGGCAGCATGTTTCCGCAAGCCGCGGCGGCGGCACCCCCAGGCGGCATACTGGCCGTAACAGTAGACAGCCAGGACGACCCCAATATTGTGCTGGTACCCGTGAAAGCGCAGGCGGGTTATGTATCCCAGCGGCTGGAGCCCACCTACCTGCAGCAACTGCCCGCCTTCAGCCTGCCGATGGAACGTTTCCGGCAGGGCACTTACCGGGGCTTTGAAGTGGCGGGCGACAGCATGGAGCCCACACTCTTCCAGGGAGACCTGCTCATCTGCAGCTATGTGGAGCAGGTAAACTACCTGCGGGACATGCACCTATATATATTCGTCACGCCGGGAGATGTGCTGGTCAAGCGGCCGCGCAACCTGCTGCGCAGCCACGGATATATGGAACTGCTGTCTGACAACGACTTCTACCCCCCCATTCAACTGGCTCCCGAAGACCTGCAAGAAGTATGGCAGGTGTATGCACGCCTCACGCTCAACTTCCGCGCGCCCGGCTCCGGTCAATAAGCAGCTTTTTTTCCATGCCCGCCAGCCACAGGGAACATTCCTGCCCCGCTGTGCCGTAATTTAGCGCTCATATGCCTGCCGCCATCACCCTGGAGGACATCCAGCAGCCCATTGCCGAAGAACTGGAGCATTTTGAGCGCCACTTCCGCAAAGCCGTTAAAAGCCGCATCCTGCTGCTGGACAAGATCATGCACTATATGATCCGCCGCAAGGGCAAGCAGATGCGGCCCATGTTTGTGCTGCTGAGCGCACAACTGACCGGCGGCATTTCACCGGCTACCTATCGCGGGGCCGCCCTCATAGAGCTGCTGCACACCGCCACCCTTATCCATGACGATGTGGTGGACGATGCCGACGAACGCCGCGGCTTTTTCAGCATCAATGCCTTGTGGAAGAACAAGATAGCTGTGCTCATAGGCGACTTTCTCCTCTCCCGCGGACTGCTGATGAGCCTGGAGCACGATGACTTCCAGCTGCTGAAGATTACCAGCCGGGCCGTGAAGCTGATGAGCGAAGGCGAGCTGCTGCAAATGGAAAAGGCCCGCCGCCTCAATATCGATGAAGTGGTCTATTTTGATATCATCCGCCAGAAGACCGCCAGCCTCATAGCCGCCTGTTGCGAGAGCGGCGCCGCCAGCGCAGGCGCCTCCCCGGAGACCGTGGAACAGCTGCGCCGGTTCGGCGAGCTGGTGGGCATGGCCTTCCAGATCAAGGACGACCTCTTTGACTACGGCGGCAGCCGCAGCGGCAAACCCGTGGGCATAGACCTGAAGGAGAAAAAGATGACCCTGCCCCTCATCCACACCCTGAACAAAAGCTCCTGGCTGGAACGGCGCAGGCTCATCCATATCGTGCGGCACCAGAGCAACAAGCCCAAGCAGGTGAAATACCTGGTAGACTTTGTCAAAGCCGCCGGGGGCATCTCCTACAGCGAACAAACCATGCACCGGTTTGCAGACGAAGCGCTGGCCATCCTGGATACCCTGCCGTCGGGGCCCGCCAATACCAGCCTGCGGCAACTGGTAAATTACACGATCGAGCGGGACAAATAGGCCACGGCTTGCGACAGGCAGGCCCTCAAAAGGGGGTATGCTACTCCAGCACCATCAGCTTGGCATATTTGAGGATCAGGGTTTTGTTGCCCCCCACGCGAAAGTTGACCACAGCGCGGGGGTTGCTGCCCTCATCCTCTATGGAGACGATCGTGCCTTCTCCAAAGCGGTTATGGGCCACCCGCTGGCCCACGGCCAGTTGGGCAGGGTCTGTGGGCACAAAGGGGCCGCTGGCAGCCGGCTGGGGCGCGCTGGCGGCAGCCCCGGAGAGCGGACGCGCAGTTACCGGGCGGGCAGGACTCTGGTCTGCCTTGCTCAGCGGGAGCATACGGCCCTGCTGGCGGGGTTCCGGGCGTGGGGCACCGGAGGCATAAGCGGCCTGCTCAGCCTGCAACGGCGGCGCACTGCGTTTCACATACTGTTCATCCAGCTCTTCGAGGAACCGGCTGGGTTCGGGATAGGTCACACTGCCGAAACGCAGGCGGCTGCGGGCATGGGTCAGGGTCAGACGCTCTTCTGCACGCGTAATGGCCACATAGAATAAGCGGCGCTCCTCTTCCAGGTCCTCCCGGCTGGTACCGCTCATGGCGCTGGGGAAAAGCTCTTCTTCCAGCCCCACCACAAAGACCGACTTAAATTCCAGCCCCTTGGCGGCATGGATGGTCATGAGGGTCACATAGTCGGGGTTCTCCACGTCCTCATCCGCATCTGTGTACAGGGCGATCTCCGCCAGGAATCCCTTGAGGGTCTTGTCCTCAGATTCTCCCTGTGCATGTTCCTGCGCCGCATTGATCAGTTCCTGCACGTTTTCCCAGCGGCTGCGGCTCTCGGGCGTATTTTCCTTGTGCAGGTCTTTGAGGATACCGCTGTGGCGCGCCACAAAGGTGACCACCTCCTGCGCAGGCGCCTCTAGCAGGGCCTGGAAGCTGCGAATCATGGTCACAAAAGCTTCCAGCGCTGCGGCAGAGCGGCTGAGGTCGGCAATCTGGCGGGCCTGCGCAGCCGCTTCAAACAGGGAGATGCCCCGCTCATGGGCCGCAATGATCAGCCGCTCCACGGTAGTATCTCCTATGCCCCGGGTAGGGTAATTGATAATACGCTTGAAGGCTTCTTCATCTGTGGGGTTAATGGCCAGCCGCAGGTATGCCACCATATCCTTGATCTCCTTGCGCCGGTAGAACGACAGGCCGCCGAAGACCCGGTAGGGAATCCCCGCCCGGCGCAGCCCGTCCTCCATGGCGCGGCTCTGGGCATTGGTGCGGTAGAGGACGGCAAAATGCCGGTTGAAGTAGCTGTGCACCATCTTCTGCTCCCGGATGTTGTCTACCACACGCTGGGCCTCGTCCAGCTCGCTGGCCGCCATAAAAATGCGGATCAGCTCCCCCTGGGAGTTTTCGGTAAATACCTTCTTGGGAATCTGGTATTTATTGTGGGCAATGACCTGGTTGGCAGCCTCCACGATCGTCTGGGTGCTGCGGTAGTTCTGCTCCAGCTTGTAGACCTTGGTATCGGGGTAGTCTTTCTGGAAGTTGAGGATATTCTGGATGTTGGCTCCGCGGAAGCTGTAGATACTCTGGGCGTCGTCTCCCACCACCACCAGGTTCTCATGCACAGCCGCCAGTTTTTTCAGGATGGTATACTGCGCCACATTGGTATCCTGGTACTCGTCTACCATGATATAGCGGAAGCGGTGCTGGTATTTATGCAGCATATCGGGATGCTGGTCGAGCAGGTTGACCATATTGACGAGCAGATCGTCAAAGTCCATGGCATTGGCCTGGTGCAGGCGATGATTGTACTGGGTATAGAGCTTGGACGCTATGTCTGTAAACTCATCGCCCACATGATCCCGGGCAAAGCGCTCCGGGCTCACCAGCCAGTTCTTGGCCTGCGAAATGGCGTTCTTGATACTGCGGGGCTTGTAGCGTTTGTCGTCCAGGTTGTTTTCCTTGAGCAGCCGCCTGATGAGCGACTGGGCATCGTCCTCGTCATAGACCGTGAACTCGCTGGTATACCCCAGCCGCCCGGCTTCCACCCGCAGGATGCGGGAAAACAGGCTGTGGAAGGTGCCCATGAGAATATAGCGGGCACGGTAGCCCACCAGGTCCTGGATGCGGGCTTTCATTTCCTTGGCAGCCTTGTTGGTAAAGGTGAGCGCCAGCAGTTCCACAGGTTCTGCATGCCCTCCCTGTAACAGGTGCGCCAGCCGGAAGGTGAGTACCCGCGTCTTGCCGCTGCCCGCCCCGGCAATGATCATGGCCGGACCATCCACGTGGGCCGCGGCATCCCGCTGGGCAGGGTTCAGGCCGGAAAGCAGCTCTGTAATGGAGGCGGGGGTACTCATAGGCACAAATCGATTAACAGACACCTGATGTACAAAGTTGGTCAAATCTGCAAGCGGGTGCAAGCCAGGTGGAAAACGCAGGCAACCACAGGGGGAGGTGGATAAGAATTCAGCCCGCTGCTATCTGCGGGTTTACCGGCCTCAGAAATGCCGCCCCCAGAGCAGCAGGCGGGAGAGATACAGCAGGCCGGAGGCTACATGCGCCCCCCAGAGCACCCATCCCCAGCCAAACGCAAACCCCTGCCGGCGGCAGTAATACAGGGTGGCGTACACAAACAACAGGAAATTAGCCAAATGGAGTTGCCAGATGAAATTGCCGTGCTGTGCCCGCGGGCCGGTCTCGCCAATGAACAGGGCCATGAAAAGCCCGATACCGAACATCCAGCCTACCCAGCGCATGGCAGGGTCCTGGAACAGGGTGCGCCGGTAGCGTATGTATACATAGAGCGGAAAGGCAAAACCGGAGCACAACAGCACCAGGCTATACCACAGCGGATTGCCGCCCGGCCACAGGAACTCGCTCACTGCCAGGGTAATGCCCGAAGGCTGGCCGTGATAGAGAACCCGGTCAAAAGGCGAAATACCCAGGTAAATACCGGCATACTGCACGCCCAGCAACAGGCAGCCCAGTACCACGCTCAGGATGAGAGAACGGTGCCGCTTCACCACCTGCACCCAGGGCTGCTTTAAGAGCAGCGGCAATAGCATGAGGCCGGTGGCCGGGGCATAGATGAGCAGGAAGCTGGGTTTCACCAGTACAGAAAGCATCACCAGTCCCATCAAAACCGTATCCCCGGACCGGGGCGCCTGCCACCGGCGAAGGCTGCGGTGCAGGATGAGCAGGGACAGGGGATAAAGCAGCATGCTGGTAGCATTGTGCCACACATTGATATTAGGCCTGTACATAAAGATATCAAACCGCCCGGGCTCCCAGGCTTCCAGCGCCTGCCAGGCTGCTGGTACGGCAATGGCTTCTGCAAAGAGGAGCCCGGCCAGGAGCACCCCTAGCTTGCCCGGCCGCACGCCCGGCAACTGGTACCGGATCTCACTGGCCAGGAGCAGCGCCTTGAACCCATATAACAGGCTAAAAATACCTATGACCAGCACCAGCGCCTGGCGGGCATCTGCCAGCAGCAGGGAAGCGGCATAGTTGAGCAGGTAGTAGAGAAAGTTGAGGGTGAGGAAATCCCAGTCCCAGTGTAGCGAGAACAGGAAATGCGCGCCAAAATCATTGTACTCCACATCCGGCCAGGGCATGCGGTAAGCCACCGCAAAGGCCACCAGCGCCAGTAGCAGGTAGCCTCCTGCCGCCAGCCAGCGAAAGGCACGGGCCTCAGGCATGAAGACGCACAAATAAGCAGAAAGACATGGATGTTGTGAAAGCGCACCAAAGATGCAAAAAACCGGGTTGCTAGCCCAGGCGCACCCGGGGATCCAGCCAGGCATAGAGCAGGTCGGTCAGCACATTGACCAGCACGAAGATAGTGGCCGTGCACAGGCAGCAGCCCAGCAGTAAGGGATAATCGCTGGTCATCAGCGCATCTATGGTCAGCTTGCCAATGCCCTGCCAGTGGAAGATGTATTCCACAAAAAAAGTGCCGGCGAGCAAGGACGCCAGCCACCCTGTGAGGCTGGTGATGACGGGGTTCAGGCTGTTGCGCAACGCATGGTCCTGGATAATGCGCCAGGAGGGAAGCCCTTTGGCTCGGGCGGTGCGGATGTAATCCTGGCGCAGGGTATCGATGAGACTGTCCCGGGTGATCTGGAACACAATGGCCAGGGGGCGTATGCTCAAAGTGAGCACCGGCAGCAGCAGGTGCTGCCAGTGCCAGGTATAACCGGCATGGAAAACAGCCGGCTCCCGCACATAACCCGAACTGGCCAGCCCTGTCCAGTCCCCCCATTCCACGACAAACAGCCAGATAAAGACAATGGCCATAAAAAAGCTGGGGGCCGAAACGCCTGCAAAAGCGACCAGGCTCAGGCTGCGGTCCTGCCAGGTGCCGGGGCGCATGCCTGCCAGCACGCCCAGGCCAATGCCCAGCAGAGCCGCCACTGCCAGGGAGACCAGCGCCAGCAGGGCAGTACCGGGCAGGCGCTGCAGGAACAGCATAAGCACCGGTTCCCCCGTCTGGAAACTGCGGCGCAACCACGGCACCTTCAGGCTCAGGCTGCCCGCCCCGGTGGTATACAGGGGCTGGTGGGTAACGTCCCCTGCCTGGGCCGGGCGCACCCACCCCAGCGGCGAGAGGTCATTGAGATAGAGCAGGTACTGCTGCCAGCGGGGTTTGTCCAGCCCCAGTTCTGCCCGTATGCCTTCTACCGTAGCCACATCCGCCCGCTGGCCCGCCAGTTGCTGGGCAGGGTCTGCCAGGAGTCCGAAGATCAGGAACAGCAGGGTGACGACCCCCAGCAGAATTGCCAGCCCCCTGAATAATCGCCTGAGCAGGTATCGTATCATATTGATAAATACTACCGGATATACCACTTATGCGGGAGAGGCATACCGTAAATCCCTGGGCTACTGCTTTATAGGTTCACACAGTTCTATAAGCACCCCGTTTGCGCTCCTGGGATGCACAAAACAGATGCGCATATTATCCGCCCCGCGTTTGGGCTGCTCATTGAGCAGCTGAAAGCCGGCAGTCCGCAGGCGGGCCATCTCCGCCTCTATGTCTTCCACCTGGAACGCTATGTGGTGAATACCCTCTCCTTTTTTAGCAATGTATTTAGCTATAGCGCTATCGGGTCCGGTGGCTTCCAGCAACTCTATCTTATTGGGCCCGCACTGGAAGAACACGGTGTTCACCTGCTCGCTCTCCACGGTTTCTTCTTTATAAGGGGCGCCAAACAGGGCTGTGTATATTTCCCTGGCAGCAGCCATATCGCTCACCGCTATGCCCAGATGTTCTATTTTTTTCATAGTTCAAAAATACGGAGCAAAGCCACCCATACGGGGAGTGTAGGTAACTTCACGCCATGCTAAGCGCCCAACCCCTCAAAGTATTGGTCACCGGTGCCAACGGCCTGCTGGGCCAGAAGCTGGTGGCCAAGTTGCAGACCCGCTCTGCCGTCACCCTGATAGCCACCGGCAAAGGCCCCAACCGCAACCCCGGCCCTGCCGAATATCTCTATATAGACCTGGACCTGCTGGATATCGCAGCCACCACGGAGGTGGTGCGGACCCACCGGCCGGATGTGGTTATTCATGGCGCGGCCATGACCCAGGTGGATGCCTGCGAGCAGCAACCCGAACTATGCAGGCAGCTTAATGTGGATGTGGTGAAAACGCTGGCAGATAGCTGCCGGGCCATCAATGCGCGGTTCATTCATGTGAGTACAGACTTTATTTTTGACGGCGAGAGCGGCCCTTATGATGAGCGGGCGGCTCCTGCTCCGCTCTCCGTATACGGGCAGAGCAAGCTGGATGCCGAACTGCTGATCCAGCAAACGGAGGGGCTCCGCTGGGCTATTGTGCGCACCGTGCTGGTATACGGGGTAGTGCCGGATATGAGCCGCAGCAACATTGTCCTGTGGGTAAAGGCCCAGCTGGAAGCGGGCAAGGAAATCCGGGTGGTGAATGACCAGGTGCGCAGCCCCACGCTGGCCGAAGACCTGGCAGAGGGCATCATCAGCATCCTGATGCGGGAGAAGACGGGCATCTGGCATATCAGCGGAGCAGAGATCATGAACGTGTGGGAAATTGCCCAGCAAACGGCCCTGTTCTTCGGGCTGGATACCGGCCTGATGATTCCGGTGAGCAGCGACACCCTGAGCCAGCCGGCTAAACGCCCGCCGCGCACAGGTTTTATCATTCTCAAGGCAGAAACGGAACTGAATTACCGCCCGTTTTCCTTCAAACAGGGGCTGGCGCTGGTGAAGCAGCAGCTGGATGACCTGACCTAGCGAATGGCCGGTGCGGGCACCGGCGAGGCGGCCGGTTTGGCAGGAGGCTGCGCGGGCGGGTTATTGAGCTGGCGCGGATAGGGGATGTTGGGAATGCCCATGGGCACCGTCACCCCGCCATAATGCCGGTATTTACTGCGGGCCAGCAGCTCGGGCAGGTTCTTCTTCTCTTCCGGGTACATGCGGATGATCCAGTAGAGCTGGTCTTTCTTGAGCAGATAGTCGATCATAATGGCCTTGGACTCTTCCTGGCTGAGGAGCACCCGTTTGAACTTGGCTTCGCCGCGGGCATTGCGCTTCAGTTCCTGGCGCTTGTTGACGATGACTACGATCTGCTCCACAGCCTTGGTTTTGCGCACCACTACCTTCCGGCGGGTAGAGTCCTCGCTGGTATAGCGCACAAAACGCTGGATGCGCTCGCCTATAATATAGTCTGCCACCACAGCCGTGCCATAATCCTGCGTTTCCACGATCTGTCCGGCAGATACTCCGGAGCAGATATTGTTGAGCTTACAATACTTTTTGTGGTTGCGCATAAGATACTCCACATCCATGGCCAGCTTTTGCCACTGGGTAGTGTGTCGCATACTGGGGTCACAGGGCACACGGTATTTGTGCACCGGGGTATGGTGGATCTTCAGGCGGGCGCAGGTGGTGCCGTCCAGTACGCGGTGACGGATGCGCGCGCGGTTACAGGCCATCCCGTCCAGGTTACTGTGGCGGATGCGCAGGCGGGCGCAACTGGTGCCGTCTATATTCCGGTGGCGGACACGCTCACGGGCACAGGCGGTGCCATCATACTGGCGGTGTTTTACCCGCAGGCGCGCGCAGCTGGTACCGTCTACATTGCGGTGCTGAATGCGCACCCGGGCACAGGCGGTGCCATCCAGCCGGTGGTGACGGATACGGACACGCGAACAGGCAGTGCCGTCGATCGTTTGATGCCGCACGCGCCGCAAGGGCATTTTGGCATATAAGCCGTCTTGCCGGTGGCGCACACTTCGCAGGGGCATACGGGCATAGAGGCCGTCCTGGCGGTGGCGAACTCCCCGCAAAGGGGTACGGGCATATAAACCGTCCTGGCGATGACGCACCCCCCGTAACGGACTGCGCGCATAGGCCCCCCCGGGGCCATGACGAACGCCGCGGACCGGGCTGCGCGCATATTGCCCGTCCTGGCGGTGGCGAACAGACCTGAGCGGGGTACGGGCAAAGGCCCCGCCCTGTCCATGACGCACCCGGCGCACAGGACTGCGGGCAAACTGGTTGCTCCCCGTAGGGTGGCGGGGGCTGCGGGGAAACGGCCGCGCTACCTGATTGTTTACACTGCTGCCATGGCGGAAGGCCCGCACACGATTATTAGCATATTTACCGGGTTCCCGGTGACGGGTGCGGCGCATGGAGAATCCTCCACGGGCAGGGGCCGTGCGCACCCCGCGGGGTTTGTATTCCTTGCTCAGCAAGGGACTGGGATTGCCGGAGCGGTACCGGTGACGGATGCTCCGCACGCTGCTGCGGTTGCCGGCATGCGGAGCTGTGCGCACCCCGCGGGGTTTATACTCCTTGCTCAGGCGCGGACTGGGGTTGCCGCGGCGAGGGGTTACGCCCTTGCGTTTGGATAACAATGGCGCAGGATTGCCGGAGCGGTACCGGTGACGGATGCTCCGCACGCTGCTGCGGTTGCCGGCACGCGGGGCCGTGCGCACCCCGCGGGGTTTATACTCCTTGCTCAGGCGCGGACTGGGATTGCCCTTACGGGTCTGGGCACGAGCACCGGAGAGACCATAGGGCCTGCCCTGCTTTTGCTTCTTTTCACCGGAATTGCGCTGAAAACCGGCATTGGGCCGGCCACGCTCCGGGTTCTGGGCACAGACATTGCCTGCTGCATACACCAGTAACAGCATAAGTACAAGCCTGTATGGCACAGTAAGCTTCAAAGCGAAAGACGTGGGTAGGTGGTTTTCAGGCTAGAGGCCAATATCGCTCTGCTGATGGAGTAACGACAGATTAGTTTTTTACCGTATAGCGCGCAAAATTAGTGAACTATGTGGGAAAGTCTGCAAAATCAACTAATGAGGAGAAATCTGTGTTTTGAACAGGGGGCGCAGTAATTTTGTATTTTCGCACCAAACGCGTCCGTTCATTCTTCAAAAAATATCCCATGGCTTTTGATCTAGACATGATTCAGGGCTTGTATGCCCAGTTTGCCCAGCGGGTAGAGGCTGCCCGCAAAGTAGTGGGCCGCCCACTGACTTACACGGAGAAAATCCTGTATGCGCATTTGTATGAGGGTGCGGCCAGCACTGCTTATGAGCGCGCCAAGAGTTATGTGGACTTCCGCGTAGACCGCGTGGCCATGCAGGACGCCACCGCACAAATGGCCCTCCTGCAGTTTATGCAGGCTGGCAAGGCGCGTGTGGATCTGCCTTCTACCGTACACTGCGACCACCTGATCCAGGCCGAAGTAGGCGCCGTGGCAGACCTGAACCGCGCAGTGACCGAGAACCACGAGGTATATGCCTTCCTGGAGTCGGTCTCCAAAAAATACGGCATCGGCTTCTGGAAAGCGGGTGCGGGTATCATTCACCAGGTGGTGCTGGAGAACTATGCTTTCCCCGGCGGCATGATGATCGGCACGGACAGCCACACGGTAAACGCCGGCGGCCTGGGTATGGTGGCCATAGGTGTGGGCGGCGCAGATGCCGTGGATGCCATGGCCGGCATGGCCTGGGAACTGAAGTGGCCCAAACTTATCGGCGTGCGGCTGACGGGTAAGCTGAACGGCTGGGCTTCTGCCAAGGACGTTATCCTGAAGGTAGCGGGCATCCTCACGGTAAAAGGGGGCACAGGCGCCATTGTAGAATATTTTGGCCCGGGTGCAGAAAGCCTGAGCTGCACGGGCAAAGGAACCATCTGCAACATGGGTGCAGAAATCGGCGCCACGACGTCCACGTTTGCCTACGATGCTTCCATGGAGCGCTACCTGCGCGCTACGGATCGTAATGATGTGGCAGACCTGGCCAACGGCATCCGCCAGCACCTGACTGCGGACCCCGGTGTGTACGAAAATCCCGGGCAATACTTTGACGAGGTCATTGATATCAACCTGAGCGAGCTGGAACCGCACATCAACGGCCCCTTCACACCGGACCTGGCCTGGCCGCTGAGCAAGTTTGCCCAGGCCGTGAAAGACAACGGGTATCCCCAGAAACTGGAGGTCGGCCTCATCGGCAGCTGTACCAACTCCAGCTACGAAGACCTTACCCGTGCGGCTTCCGTGGCGGCACAGGCCAAAACCAAAAAGCTGAAAGTAAAGGCTGAGTTCACCGTAACCCCCGGCTCTGAGCAAGTGCGGTACACGGCAGAGCGGGACGGCTTGCTGGACACGTTCAACGAGATCGGCGGGGTGGTGCTGGCAAATGCCTGCGGCCCCTGCATCGGCCAGTGGAAGCGCCATAATATTGAGGGCAACCCCAAGAACAGCATCATCACCAGCTTTAACCGCAACTTTGCCAAACGCACGGACGGCAACCCTAATACCCACGGGTTTGTGGCCAGCCCGGAGATTGTCACTGCCTTTACGCTGGCAGGCGACCTCACCTTCAATCCAATGACGGACACCCTGTTGAATGAACAGGGACAGGCGGTGAAACTGGATGAGCCCCAGGGTATAGAGCTGCCTCCCCGCGGGTTTGATGTGAAGGATGCCGGCTACCAGGCTCCTGCTGCAGACGGCAGTAGTGTGAAGATCGATGTAGACCCGGCGAGCACGCGCCTGCAGCTGCTGAGCCCTTTCAAAGCATGGGAAGGCACGGACCTCACCGGCCTGCGCCTGCTGATCAAGGCCAAAGGCAAGTGTACTACCGACCATATTTCTATGGCAGGCCCCTGGCTCACCTACCGCGGCCACCTGGACAACATTGCCAACAACACGCTCACAGGAGCCACCAATGCCTTTAATGACAAGACGGACAGTGTAAAGAATCCCCTGACCGGTGAATACCAGAGTGTGCCGGTAGTAGCGCGCGCACTGAAAGCCAGCGGGATAGGCACTATCGTCATCGGAGATGAGAACTATGGCGAAGGCTCCAGCCGTGAGCACGCGGCCATGCAGCCCCGTCACCTGGGCGTGCGCGCGGTACTGGTGAAGAGCTTTGCCCGCATTCATGAGACCAACCTGAAAAAGCAGGGTATGCTGGGGCTGACGTTTGCCAACCCGGCGGACTATGACAAGATCCAGGAAGATGACGCTATCGACATCCTGGGGCTTACCTCGTTTGCTCCCGGCAAGCAACTCACCATCCGCCTCACCCACAATGACGGCAGCCAGGAAGAGTTCCCTGTAAACCACACCTATAATGCCCAGCAGATAGAGTGGTTCAAAGCCGGCAGCGCGCTGAACCTGATCAAATCACAGGCCGGCAAATAGGCATAAAGAGCCATTTTTGAGCAAAAGGAGGTCAAATGACCTCCTTTTTGTTTTTTATAGCAATAGTTTATATTTGTAAGCTGGAAGACTATATCATGAAAACGGTAACCTTACTAATCTACTTCCTTTTCTTTAGCTACTCCTTGCAGGCCCAGATGATGTGCGATCCGCCCGTGGATGCACCTGTCTTCACCGGGGCTTCCATCGAAGGCTGTGAAGGATCGCCCTTATCTTCTCCGATAACCGTAACCAACTTTCCCGGAGAGGGCTTCACCACGCAATGGTCGATGACCCCGTCTCCCAGCCCGAACCTGGGTGAATATCCTACCAACAGCTATCCCGGGGTAGTCCTGGTGACGAGTGTTCCCACCATGTATTATGCCCGGTTCTACAATGTTGCCATGAACTGTGTAAGCACCTGGAGCTCGGTTTTGGTTATGCCGGTATTTTTCAGCATCCCCAAAGGACTGGGGAATATTACCCGCTGTGACAAAGGCCCCTTTACCTTCAATGTAGGCACCCTGACGCCCAATGAAACCGCCCAGTGGAGTACGGATGGTTTTGTGTCCATCTTCACCGGCAATGAGTTTGGGGGCCTTGTGGATCCCGGCAACCCGTTAACGGTACAACTACGCATCATGAACACCGTACACGGCTGTGTCGGACCAACTTCCACGTATACGGTCACTGCCCAGGATTGCGGTCCGGCGCCGGATATATATACAAGCTCTGTGGCAATAGGCACAGGTATTGCCGGCCATGCAGACGGCGACGGCACCAATGCCAGTTTCAATGGCCCGCAGGGCATTTGCTGGGACAGTTCTACGGGGAGCTATTACATTGCCGATGCTTTTAACCATACGATCCGCGAAGTAACGTACTCGGGCACAGTAACTACGCTCGCAGGCACGGGAGCCTCCGGCCATGCAAATGGCGAGGCGCTTTCGGCAAGCTTCTACAAGCCTGCCGGTCTAGTCTATGATCCGGCGACGAGCATCCTGTACATAGCAGACCGCGGCAACCACCAGATCCGCCAGTTACACGTTGGCACGGCAACGGTATCTACGCTGGCAGGTAGCGGGGGTGCCGGCTTTGAGGACGGCACGGGCTCCGGGGCTCAATTCAATAATCCTACAGGCCTGGTTTTATATGAAGGTATATTGTATGTAACGGACCACGGTAACCATGCCATCCGGGGAATAGACATTTCTACCGGAGAAGTATCTACCCTGGCAGGAAACGGCACGCCGGGACTGGCGGACGGCACGGGTTCCGAGGCAAGATTCCGCTTCCCGTGGGGGATTGCCCTGGCAGAAACCACACTGTATGTGGCAGATTATGGCAATCATGCCATTCGCAAGCTCTACCCTAACGGCTATGTCATGACACTTGCCGGGGATGGTACCCCGGGCTATGCGGACGGGTGGGGCAATGGTGCACGGCTCCGGCACCCTACGGGCATCGTGGCAATCAGCAACAATGAGGTAGTTTTTACCGACCATGGCAACTACTCTGTGCGCAAGTTATATGAAGGGGAGGTTACCACTTTGTCCGGCAATGGCACACCGGGGCAGCAGACAGGCTCCTTCAGCACATACCTCAACCCTGTAGGACTTGCCACCAACGGCTATGAGATCCTGGTGATCGACGCATTTTCGCACACTATCCGCAGGCTTGAACCTTAAAGCGGATAAGAAAAGAAATCATACTCCGACTTTCAGCACATAGTACAAAAAGCTATATTGATCCAGAAATCGTTCTAACTATGCAAAAGCATTTCCTCCGGCTGCTGATCTGCGGCCTGTTTCTCCCCTCGCTGGTCTTTGCGCAGCCCTGTGACCCGGTGCTCCAGTCGCCGTCAACCACACCTATGAGTATCTGCTCCGGGCAGAATGCCTTTTTCCTGCTGCAAAACTGGCCGGGTGCAGGATATCAGGCGCACTGGGATTTTGGCGATGGCAATACCCAGGTAGCCACTGAGATGTTTGTCAATCACTTTTATTTCGCGCCGGGAAATTATAGCGCCCAGGTACGCTACAGGGATATAGGCAACAACTGTTACAGTGCCTATTTCCCGGTGAACGTCACCGTATATCCTTATCCTAATGCCCCGGAGGTGAACACCCCGGTGCGTTGCGGGAGCGGCGAGATCACCTTTACACCCATGACCAACCCACCTGCCTACCATGCCTATCAATGGAGCCAGGACGGTGCCAGCACCTGGGTGGAATTACCCGTCTTTACCACAAGCGTGGCGCTGGGTAACCCGAGAGAAGTGTACGTGCGGACTATCAATACCCTCATGGGGTGCGTAAGCGGCAGTATGCCTTACTATGGTTATGCAGAAGAATGTTCGCCCTCAGATCCTTATTCCTCTGCATTGGTAGCCGGCACGGGTGCGGCAGGGCTCAACGACGGCCCGGGCAATGAAGCCACCTTCTTTGGGATCCAGGGTATTACTTATGACTCAGACGGTAACCGCCTGTTGCTGGCAGATGCTTTCAACCACCGGATCCGCTACATTGACCTGGGGTCTTATGAAGCCGGCAGCATCTCAGGCTCGGGCATGCCGGGCTTTGAGGATGGTGAAGGCATGGGTGCTTCTTTTAACTACCCGGCGGCCATTGCCTACGATCCTGCTACAGGCAGCATATATGTGGCAGACAAGGGCAACCACGCCATTCGCAAGATCCATAACAATTATATCACCACAGTGGCGGGCACCGGAGGTGCCGGATACCAGGATGGTTCCCTGGAAGAAGCCACTTTCCGCAACCCTACCGGGCTGGCACTGCTGAACTCCAAGCTATATGTAGTGGACCACGGCAATCACTGCATCCGGGTCATCGACTTTAACGAAGAAACCGTCGGCACACTGGCCGGGAACGGCCTCCCGGGTTATAACAACGAACAGGGGCTATCTGCACGGTTCAACTCCCCCTGGGGCATCACCGCCTATGACGGCCAGCTGTATGTAACGGACTATGGCAACCACGCCATCCGCGAAGTGAACCCGGAGGGCTATGTATCTACACTGGCAGGCGGCACTGCCGGCTTTGAGGACGGAAACACCTCTATTGCCCAGCTCAACCATCCTACGGGTATCTATGGCAACTCCGGCAGCCTGTACTTTACAGATCACGGTAACCGATGCGTCCGCAAGCTAAACAGCGGCAACGTATACACTCTTTCCGGCAACGGCACACCGGGCACCATTATCGGGGCACAAAGCACCTACCTGAGTCCCATGGGCATTACAGGAACCGGTAGCAGTTTGTATGTGATAGATGCGTTCGGACACCATGTGCGCACACTGGTGAGCCCCTAGTACGGCACTCCGGAGAAGGGGCCTCCCATTTGTCCGGAGGCCCCGCATCTTTACGTTCATTGAAAAACCTAATTAACTATGACTATACGACCCTTAATGCTTGCGGGTCTGCGAATGGCAAAGTACTGCGTGGTGATATTTTTCCTGCTTAACGGAACGCTCTACCCTGCACAGGGCCAGAATGCCGGGGAACTGGATGTATCCTTCAACCCCGGTAGTGGTGCCAATGGGGATGTAAGGGCCATAGCAGTGCAACCAGATGGTAAGATCCTCATAGGCGGCGACTTCACTACCTATAATGGGGTACCCTGCACCCGCATGGCCCGGCTACACGCAGATGGCAGCCTGGACCTCTCCTTTATTGTAAATGCGGTAAATGCCATGATACATACCATTGTGGTGATGGATGATGGCAGGATCATGGTAGGGGGGCTTTTTAATGTGTTTAATGGACAATCCCACTATCGCATTGTGCGTCTATTGCCCAATGGGGTCACGGATATGAGTTTTAATGCAGGAATGGGTGCAAACGGTACTATCTATAGCATAGTACTGCAGCCGGACAGCAAGATTCTGGCGGGTGGTCTCTTTTCTACTTTCAATGGGGCATCTCATAATAATATTGTGCGATTGAATGCGAATGGCAGTATTGATAATACTTTCACTTCCAGCCCAGGTGCCAACAACGGCATATTTGCAGTAGCGCTTCAACCAGATGGTAAGATTCTGATAGGCGGACAATTTTCCACCTATAACGGCACTTCGCGCAAGCTACTGGCAAGGATCAATGCCAATGGCAGCCTGGATGGCTCCTTTGTGCCTACAGGTACGGGCCTGGATGGGACCTATGTGCGCAGCATTACGCTACAGAATGACAGCCGTATCCTGATAGCCGGCGCATTCATCACTTACAATAGCCTTACACGTAACCGTATAGCCCGTATAAACCCTGACGGCAGCCTGGATCCCTCATTTAACCCGACCATAGGTCTCGATCACATAGTAGATGCGCCTATAGTCCTGCAACCGGACAACTATTTTTTACTGGGAGGGCAGTTTAGCAGCTATAACGGAACCTCACGGAATGGGATCGTGCGGATACATACAAATGCAATGCTTGATATAACGTTTGATCCCGGGACGGGTGCACTGCCGACGTTTCCGAAGGGTGTATATGCCTTATGCCTGCAACCAGACGGGCACATACTGCTGGGCGGAACATTCAGTACCTATAATGGGGTATCCCGCCCCGGGATTGCCAGGGTGCTGGGCGCACCGGTACTCCCTTCGGGCAATGAGGATGTGCTTTCCAGTGCGTTGCTGGCAGGCGCAGGCACTGCAGGCGATAAAAACGGAAGCGGGGCATTCGCAAATTTTAACAACCCCCAGAATATTGCTTACAACACGCTTACAAACAAGTTCTATGTGTCTGATGCCTTTAATCACTCTATCCGGGAGGTATCACCAGCAGGTGAAGTGACTGTACTGGCCGGCACCGGAGACCCTGGCCTGGAAAATGGGGAGACAGCAACCGCCCGGTTCTACCACCCGGCAGGCCTGGCTATAGACCCTGCCAGCGGAACCATCTACGTAGCGGACAAAGGCAACCATGCCATCCGCAAAATTACCGGAGGCCAGGTGGAAACATTAGCAGGCACAGGCGGCGCGGCCTACCAGGATGGCCCCGCAGGAGAAGCCGGCTTTAACAATCCTACCGATCTCGCGTGTGTGGGTACCTTCCTATATGTGACAGACCATGGCAATCATTGTATACGCAAGATCGACCTGAGCACTGGCATGGTGAGCACACTGGCCGGCAACGGCACTGCAGGGTTTACAGATGGCACAGGCACCAATGCACGTTTTAACTTTCCGTGGGGAATCACTGCAAACGGCAGCACCTTGTATGTGGCAGACTATGGCAACCACGCCATCCGGCAGCTAAGCGTCGGCAGCAATGTAAGTACACTCGCCGGGAATGGCAGTCCCGGGTATACAGACGGTGCCGGCAACAGTGCCCGGCTCCGCTACCCCACGGGAGTGGTGGCCAATGGCGCCAAGGTATATTTTACAGACTACGGCAATCATTGCATTCGTCAGGTAAGCGGCGGCACGGTAATGACAGTATCCGGCAACGGCACATCCGGCCAGGTAATGGGCCCTAACAGCACTTACAGGGGTCCGCTGGGAATCACTACTAACGGATTCGAGTTTTTTGTGGTGGATGCCTTTGGTCACCATGTGCGCAAGCTGATGAGCCCCTAGTATTTGTTTGTATACTTAAAACATATAAAAGCCAGATGAAAGACATTATCATCTGGCTTTTATCATTATAATTGACTTTCAAATACGCTTAACTTAATACTCTATGACTTCAGTAGAACTAATACTATCTCTCTCACTCCAACACATCAAATGCCTGAAAGAAAGTAACGACGACACCTCTGCGGCCGATGAGATTTATTTTGTAGTGGCGTTAGCCCCCCGGTTTTTTGGACCCCCCTATTTTCACCAGCCGGGGAACAAGTACTTTTTCTTGAACAACGGACTTTCAAAAGTGTTTGGCAATTTTGACAAAGGTGAAGTTCATACCTTTCCCCTGTCCACAATAGTT
>JAHBTG010000054.1 GCA_019638695.1 Bacteroidota bacterium
GAGGTATTGTATTGCAGGGCCACCTCCACAGGATACATATTATCATCGTCTATGCCTTCAAAGTAGACCACCTCGCCGGTCATGCTCTCGCGGGTCTGGTCCAGGAACTTGACAAATTCTTTAAGCCCTCCCTCTGAATAGAATACCCTGCTGAGCGGCCGGGTAGCCCCGGTGGCTTCGTCCTTGATCTGTTCCCGGTGGTCCGTCAGGGTAATCTTGATACTGCGGTTGAGATAGGCCAGCTCGCGCATGCGGGAAGCAAGTGTTTCAAACCGGTACTCAGAGACGCTGAAGATGGTATCATCGGGCAGAAAGTGCGTCTGGGTGCCGCGGTCTTCGGGGGTGCATTCGCCTATCTGCTTGACGGGCGCCTCGGGCACGCCTTTGTGGTAGCGCTGAAAATACACCTTGCTGTCGCGATATACGGTTACCTCACACACGCTGGAAAGGGCATTTACGCAGCTCACGCCCACCCCGTGCAAACCGCCGGATACTTTATAGCTGTCTTTGTCAAACTTGCCGCCCGCGTGCAGTACGGTCATCACCACCTCCAGTGCGCTGCGGTTCTCCTTGGGGTGCATATCCACAGGGATCCCCCGGCCGTCGTCCCGCACGGTAATAGAGTTGTCCGTATTGATAAACACCTGTATGTTGCGGGCATGGCCGGCCATGGCCTCATCTATACTGTTGTCCACCACTTCATACACCAGGTGGTGCAGACCGCGGATGCCAATATCACCAATGTACATGGCAGGGCGCTTGCGCACAGCCTCCAGACCTTCCAGCACCTGGATATTATCCGCGGTATAATTCTTATTGGGCTTATCACTCATAGGGGTAATAGCAAAAGAGATATGAGAATAACAGGATTATGTTAAACCGAAACCCGAAATTAGCATAAAAACCACTAGGAAACACTATTTTTCCGCTTCATGTTGAAAACAAAGCTTATCCTTTTGCGTATAAAACCAGGCTATCCTTAGTTTTGAGCATGGCACCGTGCCGGCTACCTACTTCTATCATTCATACCTTTCTATATCATGAACTTCGGCAACATTTTCTGGCGCGTTTTTTTCATCATATTACTCATCATAGCTGCCTGGTGGGTACTCACCTGGGTGCTGCATGTGGCCGCGTGGATGGTTTACGCAGCGGTCATGGCCCTGGTCATCGCAGCAGTTATCTATGTGTTCAACAAACTGAAGAACCGCTAGCCTGCGTTGGCGCTGCTTTCCCGTGATTTCTTTGCCCAGACGGACACGCTGCGGGTAGCCCGCCACCTGCTGGGCAAGCACCTGCATGTGCGGGAACTGCACACCGGTGAGGTATGCACCTTGCGCATCACCGAAACAGAAGCTTACTGCGGCACCACAGACCGTGCGTGCCACGCCTTTGGCGGGCGCCGCACCGCCCGCAACGAGGTAATGTATGGCCCGCCGGGGTATGTTTATATATACCTGTGTTACGGGATACACCACCTGCTGAATTTTGTCACCCACCAGCAAGGGGAGCCGCATGCCATTCTCATCAGGGCGGGGGAACCGGTAGCCGGACTGCAAACCATGCTGACCCGAAGAAGCATGCAGCGTTATGAACCCCGGCTAGCAGCCGGACCGGGCAGCCTGGCCCGGGCACTGGGCCTTACAGTAGCCGATAGCGGCCGATATGGCTGCGAACCGCACCGGATATGGGTGACGGATGCGCCGCTTATTGACCCGGAAGCTATTCTCGAAGGCCCCCGGGTGGGGGTGGAATACGCGGAGGAAGATGCCCGGCTACCCTGGCGTTTCCGTATCCGGCAATAAACGGGGTACAGGCAGGCCCTGTAGAAACGGACCCCCTTGTTCTCTGCATCTATGTCATCCGGGTTCGTTTGGGCAGATCCCGGCCCCGGGCTGTTATTTTATTTCTGCATCCGGGGCCAGGTTCAGGCTCTTGCGGATAATATAGTGTTGCTGAGTGGTATGCTGGCTGGGCGTGCCTGTGGCCGGACTGGCGCTTTCCTTGCGGGCCACCACCTCAAAGGGAATGGTGCGCAGCTTGCGGGAAATGAACGGCCAGGCGCCCATATTTTCAGGTTCTTCCTGGGCCCAGATAAACTCCTTGGCGCCTTTGTATTTGGCCTTTACTGCCTCTATGGCATCCAGCGGCAGGGGGTAGATCTGCTCCAGGCGCACCACGGCCACGTCCTTGAGGTTATAGGCTTTTTGCTGCTGCCACAGGTCATAGTACAGCTTGCCGGTAACAAATACCACACGCTTTACGGACTTGGGATCGGGGTTATGGTCATCTATCACCTCTCGAAGGCCCTTTTCTGTAAAGTCGGACAGCTCACTCACACAGAGCGGATGCCGCAGGAGGCTCTTGGGGGTGAAGACGACCAGCGGACGGCGGGTATTGGACAACACCTGGCGGCGCAGGGCATGGAACAGGTTGGCCGGGGTGGTGAAGTTGCAGACAAACATATTGTTCTCTGCACACAGGATGAGGAAGCGTTCCAGGCGGGCAGAACTATGCTCCGGCCCCTGGCCTTCAAATCCGTGGGGGAGCAGTAAGACCAAGCCACAGAGGCGCTGCCATTTGGTCTTGCTGGCGCTGAGGAACTGGTCTATGATGATCTGGGCACCGTTGACAAAATCCCCGAACTGGGCCTCCCAGATGGTGAGGCTGCGGGGTGCAGCCATAGCATAACCGGCATCGAATCCCAGCACGGCATATTCGCTGAGCAAAGAGTTGTAGATCATCAGGCGGCCCTGCTTATCAGCCAGGTAATTAAGGGGCTCATAGGCGCCTTCCACAATGTCCTTGGTCTGGTCAAACAATACCGCATGGCGGTGGCTGAAGGTGCCCCTGCGCACATCCTGCCCGCTGATGCGCACATCGCGCTTGTCCAGCAGGATGGAGCCATATGCCAGGTGCTCTGCCATGCCCCAGTCTATGTTCTTGCCGCTACCGGCCATCTCAGCCCGCAGCTTCAGCAGGTTGACGATATTACGGTGGGGCGTGAAATCCTGGGGCAGGGTAGTAATGGATTTGCCAATATCCTGCAGCATCTTTTTGGTGATGGTCGTCTTGGGATTGGCCTCCAGCTTGTGATCATCATAGAACTCCAGACCATCCCACATGCGGGTGGGTTTATTGGAGATTTTATACTCATGCACACGGCTCTCTTCCCATTCCTTATCCAGGTTATCGGATAGTTTCTTGTTCAGGGCACTGACATGCGCATCATCAATGGTATTTTCTTTTTTCAGCTTGGCGGCATACACCTCGAACGGGCTGGCATGCTTGCTGATGGCGTCATACATCAGCGGCTGGGTAAAACGGGGCTCATCGCCTTCGTTGTGGCCATATTTGCGGTAGCACACCACGTCTATGAACACATCGCGATGGAACTTCTGGCGGAAGGCCATGGCGATCTTAGCCACATGGAAGAATGCCTCCGGGTCGTCGCCGTTGACATGAAATACCGGGCTGAGGGTGACCTTGGCCACATCGGTACAATACGTGCTGCTGCGGGCATCACGGGCGTTGGTGGTGAAACCGATCTGGTTATTCAGTACGATATGAATGGTGCCGCCCACTTCATAGCCGTCCAGCTGACTCATCTGTATCACTTCATACACCACACCCTGGCCGGCCAGGGAAGCATCGCCGTGAATAAGGATGGGACAGATGCGGTTATGGTCATCCTCATAGATATTGTCCATCTTGGCGCGGGCAGTACCAATGACCACAGGATCCACCGTTTCCAGGTGACTGGGGTTGGGCAGCAGGCTAAGGTGCACCTTGTGGCCGCCGCGGGATACGATATCTGAACTGAAGCCCATGTGGTACTTCACATCCCCGTCAAAAACATTGTCGCTGAGGCCCTTGCCCTCAAACTCGCCGAATACGCTGTCATATTCCTTGCGCATGATATTGGTGAGCACATTGAGGCGGCCACGGTGCGCCATACCCAGCACAAACTCCCGGATGCCCTGGTCTGCACCGCTTTCGATGATGGCATCCAGCGCCGGAATCACAGACTCTGCTCCCTCGAGCGAGAAGCGTTTCTGTCCTACGAACTTGCGGTGGAGGAACTGCTCAAAAGTGGTGCTCTGGCCCAGTTTTTCCAGGATAATATGCTTCTCCTCCTTGCTGAAGTTAGGTTGGTTGCGGCCGGGCTCCATATGGCTTTCGAGCCAGCCGGTAATATCCGGGTTACGGATGTACTTGTACTCTACCCCTATGGTGCCGCAATAAGTGGTCTTGAGATGGTCTATCACCTTGCGGAGCGGAGCGGGACCTATCCCTATTTCCGTAGCGCTGGCAAATACCGTGTCCAGGTCTGTTTCCCGGAGGCCAAAGTTCTCGATGTCCAGCGTAGGCTGAAAAGCCCGGCTGGGCAGGATAGGATTGGTTTGCGCAAAGAGATGTCCCCGGCTGCGGTAGGCATTGATCAGGTTAAGCACGCTCAGCTCTTTCTGGATATGTTCCGGGCTCTCGCCCACGGCAGCGCCTGCCTCATAATTATTGCGGGCGAAGGTGAAGCCATCAAAGAAGCTCTTCCACTCGGGACTAATAGTAGCGGGGTTCTGCTGATAGTCTGCATACAGGCCATCCAGAAAGCCTATCTCGGCGTTGGATAGATAAGAAAGGGTATCTGTCATAACCAAGGGGGTTTATTTCACAAAACTAACGATTCACACACATGAAAGTACATTCTTACTTTACATAAGCGAAAAACTACCGGTTGGCTCCCGGCCTCGCAATGCATCCCTCATCCAGCGTAACCCGGGCAACCGGCTCCACATATGCAGATACCCCTTCCTATGGAAAGAGACGCTGTTTATATTTCGTTGCAGCACACTGATGGGAATACAAGAACTTTACCCCACCAAGGTGCGTGTTAACCTGGTTAGCCACTTGGACAACATTGCTGTCAGGAACCCGGATGGAAGATCCCATACACTACCGTTGTAATCCGTTCTCAAAGACACATAAGCCGGTGCCTGCAGCGCTGCTATGCAGCAGTAACTGCAGATCAGGACGCCCGGCGGCATTCAGGGTAAAGCCGGAGACACCGGTGTCTGCCGAAAAGCGGATACGGGCCCGGAAGCCGATATGAGCCTGCCGGCACCCAGGTCCCTCCGGGTATCCCCAATAGGTGTTGTAGGGTGCTGAACATCCCGTTATCCAATATGATTATCCTGCGTAGATGGTCCTAGCCTTTTGCAGCCATGAAAATCGAAATCCTGATCGCCCTGCTCACCGGCTCGCCGCTGGTGCTGGCGCTGCTTTCACCGCTGGCTAGCCGCTTCCGGATAGCCTACCTGGCACTGGGCCTCCTGGTACCTGTCCTGAATGTGGCGCTGCTGCTGTCTACGCCTATAGCGAATCAGCTGGTGGCCCCGGCCCCGTTCCTCACCTTCATTCTGGACAGCTATTCCTGGTACCTGCTGTTTCTCATCCACAGCGCCTGGGCCATTGTGCAGGTGTATGCGCAGGGTTATTTCCACAAGACCCTGTGCGACCGCACCCGGCATTTCCACCTGTTCCTCAGCATTGCCATCGCTATTGTGTCTGCCAATGCCCTGGCGGGCAATATGCGCACCCTGGTGCTGTTCTACCTGCTGGGCATAGGCGCCACTTTCCCGCTGATCCGCTTACGGCACAATGTGGAATCCTACCGTGCCGGGGCGATCTACCTGAGCATGATGTTATCCGCATTTGCGCTTATCCTGCTGCCTACCGTGGGGTTCTATCTCTATCGCTATGGCGATAGCCCGTTCAACGCAGGGGTGCAGCCGGCGCTGGCACAGGAGCCGCTGTACGCATCTCTTATCATTACAGGACTTATCCTGGGCATGGCCGCCAACCTGGTCTTTCCTTTTGAAGGCTGGCTGCCCAGGACCATGATCACCCCGGCGCCCGTTACGGCGCTGCTGCATACGGTGGCAGTCGTCAACATGGGGGCCATCGCCTTGCTGAAGTTCAGCAAACATATCCTGGGCACAGACGTGATGCACCAACTGTCTCACCATTTCTGGCACACCGGGTGGCTCATGTACCTGCTGGGCATCAATGCGGTGGTAGCCGCCTGGCGGGCCCTCAAAACCTCCAACATCAAGGAGCGGTTCTCATATTCCACCGTCAGCCAGGTGTCCTATATCCTCACAGCCATTCTGATAGGCACCCCTGCAGCCATGCTGGGAGGCATGCTGCACATGATGTCGCATTCGATAGCCAAGATGTGCCTTTTCTTTGTGGCAGGCTATTTCAACAGCGTGCACCACACGGTAAATGCGCCGGAGATTGCCCGCATTATGCCGCATACACGGGTCCTGGCGGCAGTCATTGCCATTTGCGGGTTCTCCATCATCGGTTTTCCGCTCTTCGCCGGGTACTTCAGCAAAGACCTGATGCTCATTGCAGAGATACAGGACCACAATTACCATTCGGCTGCATTCCTGATCGTGGGCAGCCTGATCAACATACTATATATCCTGCCCATTATCCGTGCGGCCTTCCGGCAAAGAACAGGTAACCGCATCGGGCTAAGCATGCCTGTGTCCATGGGCATCACCATTGCCCTGTGCGTGTTGCTGATCTTTGCTTTCAGCGGGTATGTGTATGAGATCGTGCGGCGGATGGCGCCCCATATGACCCGCAGCCTGGACGAGCTGACCCTGGCGTTTGGCGGCTAAGCTATCAGGACGGCGGAAATACCCGTAGCTTTGGGGTATATGGCCGCTATCCTCCCCGTCACGCCGGAACGCATTATCATGGGCATAGACCCCGGATCCCGCATCACGGGCTATGCCTTTGTGCGTGCCAGGGGCAGCCGGCTGTCCCTGCTGTCCCTGGGGGTTATCCACCTGGAAAAGCTGTCCCCGGATCACCTGCTGCGGCTGCACAAGCTCTTTGAGCGGGTGCAAAGCATGGTGCAGGAGTTTTTGCCTGATGAGATGGCGATAGAGGCTCCCTTCCAGGGCAAAAATGTGCAGAGCATGCTCAAGCTGGGCAGGGCACAGGGCGTCGCCATAGCGGCAGCGCTCAGCCGCGAGGTACCTGTGCAGGAATATGCGCCCACTAAGGTAAAAATGTCCATTACCGGCAAAGGCCGCGCCAGCAAGGAGCAGGTGGCCGGCATGCTGCTGCACCTGTTGCCCGAATTAAAAACGCACCCGGAGCGATTACTGGCGGATGCCACCGACGCGCTGGGCGTGGCCGTTTGTCACTGGATGCAGGGGCAGCCCACGGGGTACACAGCTACTAAAGGCAAGGCCAGCTGGGGCAAGTTTCTGGAACAGAACCCCGACCGGTTGCGCAAGACCTAGCGGCTTTCGTCTCCCAGGGTCTTGTCCGGGGGAAGTATGCCGGAAGCTTCTTCTGCCGTGCCGGGCGCCGGTTCTTCTTCGGTACCGGTATTTGCCGGGGTCTGCTCTGTACCCAGCGCCATGTCCAGTTTGGCTTCCTGTAACAGCGACTGGCCATTCAGCCTGGCCACCCACTCATCCGTATCCTCCGAAAAAGCGGACATTTCCTCCAACGCCTTAAGGGCATTGTTGAGATAATGCTGGCTCTGCGCCTGCTGTTGAATTTCCTTGCGGGCGCGCAATTCCTTCAGATGCTCCTCCTTGAGCTTTGCACGCAGGGCTTCACCGGTAAGCGGTTCTTCCTGGGGCGTAGAGGTATCGTCAGCTTCCATAACCTGAGAGGGTAGGGTACAACAGCTTAGAGGCTGTCTCCGCTGCGCTCCTGTTCCGCAGGCGCACTGGTGCTCTCCTGCTGGGCAGGTGCCGTATTACCCAGGCCCATCTCCAGTTTATACTGGTTGACCAGGTCCATAGCACGCAGTTTGCTGGCCTCTTCGTCTATCTTCATGCTGTCGGTATCTATGGAGTCCAGCACCATATCCACGCGCGCTTCGTTGACGGCTGCCTTTTCATTGAGCTTACGCACCATTTCGTCATGGGTCTGGTCTATGCCGCCCACTTCAAACTGCTCCATCGTATCGGCAATCTTGGCCTGCCACTTGGAACGCTCATGCGCGCGCAGGGCTTCCCGGGCTTCATTGATCTTGCGCTCGCGCTCGCGCATAAAGGCTTTTTTCACCTCCAGGGATTTCTCATAAGCGCGCACAGCGGTCTCATGCTGGGCCTGTGTCTGGGCAATGTGCCCTTTGAGGCTTTCCACCCGCAAGGCATAGTTGGCGGCAATATCATCGCGGCCCGCATTGATAGCGGCCCGCATCTTGCTGATAAGGTCATTGTATTCGGTCTTGAACTTGCGCAGCTCATTCTCCAGCAGCGTCACATTGGCCTTGACGGTAGCAATGCTCTGGTTCATGCGGGGCACCTGGTCATTAAGCTCGCGGATATTCTGCTCCAGGATGAGCTTGGGGTCTTCAATAGCAGCTACAGCGCCCCCGAACAGGGCTTTGATAGCGCGGACAAATCGTTTCCACATGGGTGTAGGGGCTTAGGATAGAGGGGATTGAACTTTTGTTGCCTTAAAATTAGCCGTTTTTTACAATGAATGACATCACGCGCTCCACTTCTGAACTATTGCCGATAAAGAGGGGCGTACGCTGGTGCAGTGCCTCGGGGGCGATGTCCATGATACGACGGCGGCCGTCGGTAGCCATGCCCCCGGCCTGCTCTATCAGGAAAGCCATAGGATTGGCCTCATACATGAGGCGCAGCTTGCCCTGGGGCTTTTTCTGGGTACCGGGATAGATGAAGATACCGCCCTGCAGCAGGTTGCGGTGAAAGTCTGCCACCAGGCTGCCGATATAGCGGGCGTTGAGGAGGGGTTTGTCCACGGAAGCATTGCGGGCCTCCACATCCACGATATAATCTTTGAGTCCCTCGGACACATCGGCCATCACGGCCTGGTTGATGGAGTAGAACCGGGGTTTGGCAGGCAGCTTCAGGCCGGGGTGGCTGAGGATAAATTCTCCCAGGCTGGGCTCCAGCGTAAAGCCGTTCACCCCGTTACCGGTGGTATATACCAGCATGGTGCTGCTGCCGTAGAGCACATAACCGGCGGCCACCTGCTGCAAACCGGGCTGGAGGCAGTCTTCCAGGTTGCCCGCACCCTGTACGGAGATGCGCTTGTATATACTGAAGATGGTGCCGATGGATACATTCACATCTATATTGCTGCTGCCGTCCAGCGGGTCTATCAGCACTGCATACTTACCGTGGCGCTGGTCGCATTCGGCCAGGGGCACCACGTCATCCTGCTCTTCGCTGCCATATACGCCCACCATACCGCCCAGGCGCAGGGCGCTGAGGAAGGCATTCTCTGCATACACATCCAGCTTTTGCACGCTCTCGCCCTGCACATTGATCAGGTTGGCCTCGCCCAGGATAAAGGACAGGCCGGCACGGTTGACCTCACGGCTCACGATGCGGGCGGCCAGGCTGATATCGCGCATCAGCTGGCTGAACTCCCCGGTGGCCTCGGGATGCAGTTTTTCCTCAGAGGAAATGAACTGCTGGAGGGTAAGGATCTTGCGGTCTTCGGTCATGGCTGCGCCCGTGAGGGTGGGTTGTGCGGCAGGAAGGGACATGGTGCTGGTCTTTCGGAGTTTTGCAGAGAATGATATACAAAAATAGCGGAAAAACCGGTTAGCGGGGACGGATAAGGTAATAGGCGCCTGTGGTGAAAAAATCTCTCAGGCCGGGGAAGGGATACAGGAGCCGGCCCTGCGTGCGGGGTTTGAGGCCAAACTTGTAGCGATAGATGGGATTGAACAGCCAGAACCTGCGGCGGGCAATGCGGTAGCCCGTGCGACGCACGATGCGCTCAAAGCGCCAGGTACTGATCCCCAGCTGCTTGGTCTCCACCAGGAAATCCAGGTTACCAGGCTCAACGCCTCCTTTACGCAATACCCATTGATAGAGCGGCATGGGCAGCAGGTGGTACCAGGGCAGTTTAGCCAGGCACCTGTTGTTACGGATAACCTGCTGGTGTCCGCCGAACGGCATTACCCAGGGAGGGAACCCAAAGAAGATATGTCCGCCGGGCTTGAGGTAACGCTTCACCCAGGCAATGATGCGGGCCTGGTCCGGGATATGCTCTATACTGTCCTTGAAAACAATGAGGTCGAACTGCTCCGTGGTATCCCAGTCATATACATTCTGGTGATAGAGCGCCAGTTCGCCACGGGCGATACGCTCGGCATGCAGTGCATTACCGGTGCGTATGGATTTTTCATCCAGGTCTACTCCCACACCCGTGCAGCCTTCTTCCACAAACGCCAGCAACACGCCGCCCACCCCGCAGCCAATATCCAGCACCCGGGTACCGGGCCCCACGGGGATCACTCGCCGGATAAAGGGAATGATATACTCGCGGGTAACCGCCTGTTGCTGCTGCGCCTGCAGGGAAATGTCCAGGTGATGGGCTAGGGCCATGACGGAGAAATGAAAGAGAGACGAGAAGGCCAGAAAACTGCCGTCCAACAAGATACCAACAGGGATTTAACATAACCCTGACGGGGCATGTGTGGAAACCGCCGGAAAGGGATGCCACTCCCCCTTCTATTTTTGTACAAAGTCGTTACAGCGGCTATCATCTCTGCGAATTTATGCAACAAAGCGTACAACAGTACCTGCGTGGAGACCGGGGCATCTGGCTCATCATCGCGCTGCTCACCCTGGTAAGCGTGCTGGCCGTGTATAGCACCACCGGCGCACTGGCCTTCCGCCGCCAGGACGGCGATACGGAATATTACCTGTTCCGGCACATCATCTTCATCTGCCTGGGGCTGCTGCTCATCTATTTTGTGCACAAGATAGACTACCGCCTGTTTGCCCGCTTTGCCAACCTGCTCATGGTCATATCCGGCCTGCTGCTGGTCTATACCCTGCTACAGGGTGCACAGGCAGAGGTAAACGAAGCCCGCCGCTGGATTCACATCTTCGGCCAGAGCTTTCAGCCCAGCGACCTGGCCAAGTTCAGCCTCATGGTATACCTGGCCAAGGTGCTCACCCAGAAGCAGGATTACATCAAGGACTTCCGCACCAGCTTTGTACCCACCATCCTGCCGGTATTTGTCATTTGCGGGCTCATTGCCCCGGCTAACCTGAGCACGGCCATTCTCATGTTCATGGTCAGCCTCATTCTCATGTTCATTTCGGGCATCAGCACCCGTCACCTGATGCTGCTGGTAGCCAGTGGTGCCGTGTTCGTCATCCTGCTGGTGAGCACCAATCTCTTCAAACGGGCCGAGACCTGGCGCAACCGCCTGTTCGACTACGTCACCCGCGTGGCCAGCAGCGACTACCAGCCCAGTTACCAGGTGCAGCAAAGCAATATCGCCATAGCCACAGGCGGATTCCTCGGCAAAGGCGCGGGCAAAAGCGTGCAGCGCCATTACCTGCCTCACCCCTATTCAGACTTTGTGTATGCCATCATCGTAGAAGAATATGGCCTGCTGGGCGGCATGATCGTGCTGGCGCTCTATATCATGCTGATGATCCGGGCGGTGGGCATCGTCACCATCAGCAAAACATTCGGGGCGCTGCTGGCGGCAGGGCTCTCCTTCCTCATCGTCATCCAGGCGCTGATCAATATGGGCGTCACGGTAGGTATCCTGCCGGTCACCGGGCTGGTATTGCCCTGGATCAGTATGGGGGGTACCTCCATGCTGTTTACCGGACTTTCGCTGGGCGTTATCCTCAGCGTGAGCCGCCATGCACTCGAAGAAAAGTTTGCCGAATGAAACGGATCCTCATAGCAGGAGGGGGAACAGGGGGGCATATTTTCCCCGCGCTGGCGCTGGCAGACGCCCTGAAGGCGACGTACCCCGCAGCGGAGATCCGCTTTGTGGGCGCTGTGGGCGGCATGGAAATGACGCTGGTGCCGCAGGCCGGTTATCCCATCCGGGGGGTGTGGATCAGCGGCCTGTACCGGCAAAAGACCCTGAAAAATGTATTTCGCAACCTGCTGTTGCCCCTCAAGTTCCTGGTAGGGCACCTGCAAAGCTGGGCGATCCTGCGCCGCTTCCGGCCCGATGTAGTGATCGGGGTGGGCGGTTATGCCAGCTATACTACGCTGGGTGTGGCCCGGCGGATGCGCGGCATGGTGCGCGTCATCCAGGAACAAAATGCTTTCCCGGGGCTTACCAACCGGGTGCATGCCCGCCACGCGCACCTGGTATTGCTGGGCAACGCCGCGGCTGAGCGGCATTTCCCCCCGGGCAAGTCGGTTTTCACCGGCAACGTATTCCGCCCCCAGATACTGACAGGATCGGCGGCGGCATTGCAGGCCCTGCACCAGTTTCCCCAGCCCGAAAATCCGCACCTGCTGGTAACGGGGGGCAGCCTGGGCGCCCGCACGATCAACCGCGCCCTGCGGGCCGCCCTCCCGGCGCTGCAGGCAGCGGGCATACAGGTGCTGTGGCAGTGCGGCAAACTGTATATAGACGAATATGGTCCACTGGCACAGGAATATCCCAATGTGCGCATCGTGCCGTTCATACAGCATATGGGAGATGCCTATGCCTGGGCAGACCTGGCCGTAGGACGGGCAGGAGCCGGCACACTGGCCGAGCTGGCAGCCGTGCACCTGCCGGCCATACTCATCCCCTCTCCCAATGTGGCAGACGACCACCAGACCCACAACGCCCGCAGCCTGTCGGACAAAGGCGGCGCGCTCTTACTGGCAGATGCCGATGCGGAGGCCCAGCTGGGGGATACCGTGTGCAGCCTGATCCGGGATATTCCTCACCTGCACAGCCTGCGCACAGCACTGGCCGGACAACCGCCCTCGGATGCCGCACAAAAGATGGTGCAGGCCATTTCCGAAACCTGGAGCCGGGTCACCGGCAAGCCGCTGCCGCACGTGGCTGCCACCAATACTGAAGCGCCAGCAGCAGCCAAAGGGTTGCCTGCAGGCAGCAAGCTTTTCTTCAGCGGGATAGGAGGCATCGGCATGAGTGCCCTGGCGCGCTTCCTGCATGCACGGGGGTATCAGATCGCCGGTTATGACCGCACAGCCACCCCGCTCACCCGCGAACTGGAGGCCGAAGGCATGGCCATCACCTATGACCTGAACGACACCCGCGAGCTGGCAAATGCCGCCGCTTTGATATATACCCCTGCGGTGGGCAAGGATAACCCGGCCCTGCTACAGGCGCAGGCGCAGGGCATCCCCTGCTGGAAGCGTGCGCAGCTCCTGGGAGAAGTCTCCCGCACGTATACTACCCTGGCAGTGGCCGGCACCCACGGCAAAACCACCACCAGCAGCCTGTTGAGCTACCTCCTGAAAGAAAGCGGGCAACAGCCCACTGCCTTTGTAGGCGGCATCATGTCCAACTATGGAACCAACTGCCTGGTGGGCAAGGGAAACCTGCTGGTAGCAGAGGCCGATGAGTTTGACCGCAGCTTCCTGCACCTGCATCCCCGGCACCTGATCCTCACCAGTGTAGATGCCGACCACCTGGATATCTACGGCACCCCGGAGGCCCTGCACCAGGCCTACAACCAGCTGGCAGCGCAGGTGCAGCCCGGCGGCACGCTGGCCGTTCATGAAAAATGCCGCGAATTTATCCACACGCCAAAGGACGTTACCACCCTGTTTTATGGGCTGCACAGCGGAGATATCTATGCTGAAGCCATCCGCTACGAGGGGCTGAACACCTTTTTTACCTATAAAAGTCCGCACCACCACATCCCGGATCTATGCCTGAAAAGACCGGGTGACTACAACCTGCTGAATGCCCTGGCAGCTATCACGCTGGCCCTGGCGGCAGGAGTATCTGCCGAAGCCATCCGGGCAGTCCTGCCGGGCTACCAGGGCGTCAAACGCCGCTTCGAAGTGCACATAAACACGCCGGAACTAGTCTATATCGACGATTATGCGCATCATCCGGCTGAGATCTCGGCCTGCCTGGGTGCCATTCGCCAGGCTTTTCCCGCTCACCGGATCATCGCCCTGTTTCAACCCCATCTCTTCTCCCGCACAAGAGATTTTTACAAAGAATTTGCACACAGCCTGGACGCCGCGGATGAAGCGATACTTATGCACATTTACCCTGCACGGGAGTTATCCATACCCCACGTTTCGTCAGATATGATTTATCAACAAATGCGACGGGCACGCGGGGGCATAATAAATTTACAGGAAGCTGCGGAAACCCTCCTGCCGCTGGTATCCGGGCCCTGTGTGGTGGTCACACTAGGCGCCGGCGATATCGACACCCAGGTGGACAGTATCCGTAGCGCATTGTTGAACAGAACTGCATGAAACGCCGCACCCGCACCCTCCTCATTGTAGCCGGCATACCCGTGGTATCGCTGCTGCTCTTTGGTGCAGGCAACCTGTATCACGGCAGCAAGCGTGTGCAGCAGGTGGAGATCCTGATAGACGCCCAGCCCGACTGGCTGTTCCTCAACGTGCGGCAGATCAGCCAGCGCCTGGGACTGCAGCACCGCGTGCTTGACCAGCCCCTGCGCAACGTAGACCTGCCCGAACTGGAGCAGGAGTTGCTGGAAACCGGGTATGTGGAAAAGGCCAACGCCTACATGGGAGCACGGGGCCTGCTCATCCTCAAGGTAAAGATGCGCCGCCCGGTTGCCCGTGTCCTGCCCCTGGGCATGCAGGGTTTTTATGTGGATGAGAACGGGGGCCGCATTCCGCTCAGCGCCACCTTCAGCGCCCGTGTGCCCATGGTGCGCGGCACAGGACTGGCCGACTCTTCAGAAGCCCGGCAGGACAGCCTGATCGGACGCCTGACTCCCCTGCTGAGCCATATTGCGCAGCATCCCTTCTGGGCGGCACAGATTGCCGAGGTACAGGTATTGCCCGGGCCGGACCTGATCCTGCACACCACTGTGGGGGATATGCCTATCCGCTTCGGAGAGCCCGAGGGATATGAAACCAAGCTGGAGAACCTGCTGGCTTTTTACAAGCAGGTACTGGCCAGCCGGGGCTGGCAATATTACCGCAGCATAGCCGTGAAATTTGATGGTCAGATAGTCGCAACGAAAAGATGAGTATGTATACAGACGCTATAATCGTAGGCCTGGACATTGGCACCACCAAGGTGGTGGCCGTGGCAGCCAAGTATAATGAGCATGGCTCCATAGATATCCTGGGCGTGGGCCATGCAGAAAGCGATGGTGTGAAACGCGGCGAGATCAATAATATTGACAAGACCGTGCACGCCATTCGCATGGCTATCGAACAGGTAGAAAGCCAGGCCGGCCTGGAAGTGGGCGTGGTGCATGTGAGCATGAGCGGAGAGCATATGCGCAGCATGCAGCAGAAAGGCATCATCACCCTCAATGACCCGGACTCCGAGATCTCCCAGGAAGACCTGCAGCGCCTGAAACAGGATATGTACAAAGTGCATGTGCCCATGGGCTGGGAGATTGTGCATGTATTGCCCCAGGAGTATACCGTAGACAACCAGGCAGACATCAAGGATCCTGTGGGCATGAGCGGCGTGCGGCTGGAGGGCAACTTCCATATTGTGATGGCACAGAGCAACAGCCTGCGGAACCTTACCCGCTGCATTCGCCGTGCCGGACTGGAGATTGCCGAAGTAGTATTCCAGCCCTATGCCAGTGCGCATGCGGTGCTGAGCGACGAAGAAAAAGAAGCGGGCGTTTGCCTGGTGGATATCGGAGGCGGCACCACAGACCTCATTATCTATGAAGATGAACTGATCCGCCACACGGGCGTCATTCCCTTTGGCGGGAACATTGTTACCGAGGACATCAAACATGGCTGCGGGGTAATGAGCCGCCAGGCAGAACTGCTGAAGCGCCGCTATGGCAGCGCGCTGGCCACCATGTTGTCAGATGCAGATGAGATCATCACCATCAGCGGGCTGAGCAACCGCCCTGCCAAGGACATCCGCACCGTGACGCTGGCCAACATCATCCAGGCCCGCCTGGAAGAGATCCTGGAGTTCGTGGCCCTGGAGATTGAAAAGAGCGGCTACCAGCACAAGCTGGTGGGCGGCATTGTCCTCACCGGCGGAGGCGCGCAGCTGCGCCACCTGTGCGACCTCACAGAGTTTGTCACAGGAATTGATACCCGCCTGGGACTGCCCGGCAAACAATACGCCAAAGGGATGGTGAGCGAACTGGCAGACGCCCAGTTTGCCGCAGCAGCCGGTTTGTGCGCCTATGGCCTCTCGCAGGCGATGCTCGAACTGGAAACGCCTGCGCCCAAAGCGGCGGAACCCCGTCGCAGGCAAACCCCCGGCACTAGCGCCGCAGAACCCAAACGCAATGCCAGACCCGTACCCCCTGCCAACGGTGCAGACCCTGCCACCGGCAAACTGGTAACCAAGGTGAAAAAATGGTTTGAAACCACGGTAACCGGCGGACCCAACACGATCGACTAAACGCATACACCCCCAAGCACTATTTATATGGGCATCGACTTTAATCTCCCCGAAGCTGAGGACAGCGGACTGGACTTCAACCTGCCGCTGGCACAGCCGGCTGCCCCACAGGCGGATGCTGCCTACGGGCTTGAACCCCTGGGTGGCGGCGCAGAGGATCACCTCATCAAAGTGATAGGCGTGGGCGGCGGCGGCGGCAATGCCGTGCGCAATATGTTTGAGAAAGGGATCCACGGCGTGGATTTCTATATCTGCAATACAGACGCCCAGGTGCTGCGCAACAGCCCCATTCCCTATAAGCTGCAACTGGGCGAGAGCCTGACGCACGGGCTGGGCTGCGGCGCCAAACCCGAGGTGGGCCGGGAGGCGGCCATTGAAAGCCGGGAAGATATTCTCAGCATCTTCACCCCCGAGACCCGCATGGTATTCATTACCGCAGGCATGGGTGGCGGCACCGGCACAGGTGCGGCGCCTGTGATCGCAGAGGTAGCCCGTGAACGGGGTATCCTCACCGTGGGTATCGTCACCACGCCTTTCAAGTTTGAGGGAGAATGGCGCGCCCGCATTGCCCGCCAGGGTGTGGCCGAGCTGGAGCGTTGTGTGGACACGCTGGTGGTCATCAACAATGCCAACCTGTCGCACATCTGCCCCCGCAACGCCAAGGCGCGGGATGCCTATAAAATGGCGGATGAGGTGCTGTGCAACGCTGCCAAAGGCATCGCGGAGCTGATTACCAAAGAAGGGTATATCAACCTGGACTTTGCCGACGTGCAGACCATCATGAAAGACGGCGGCACGGCGCTGATGGGTATGGCCACCTTTGCCGGCGAAGGCCGCGCCATCATGGCCGTGGAAGAAGCCCTGAGCAGCCCGCTGCTGGACAATATCGATATCCACGGCGCCACGGGCGTACTGGTGAATATCACTGCCAGCGAGGATACCCTGACGATGGACGAGGTGGAAACCATTGGCGAATATGTGAAGGAGGCCGTGGGCGAACATGCCCGCATCATTACGGGACAGGTTCTGACGGACGAAGCCGGCGACAGCCTGACGGTGACCGTCATCGCTACCGGTTTTGGCAAGCCGCAGGCCGCCCGCCCGGCCATGCCTGCCGCCACAACGCAACAGCAACCCCACCCCCAGGTGCCGCCACAGCCGCAGCCACCGGTGGCGCGCCGCCAGGATGCGCCCATTATCCCCCAGCGCAAGCCGCAGGCAGTCAACCGCCCGCGCCCGCAGCAACCTGCAGAGCGCCTGCCGGTGGGAGAACCGCTGGATCTCTTCAGTAACGCTGCGGCGGCAGGAGAATCTGCGGCACAGGAAGGCTTCTACCAGCCCACGCAAGTGCCCCAACAGCAACAACAACCGCCCCAGCCACGGCGCATACGCACGCACATGGACATCCACAACCCGGAGCACGTAGAGAACATGGAACGGGTGCCCAGTTACCTGCGCCGGGAGGTGAATATAGAAGCGGAGCCCCCCACCCGGGGCGGCAAGCTCTCTCGCCTCAGCATCCACGAGGAAGGCGAGGAATCTTACCGCCTGCGGGACAACAACAGCTTCCTGTTTGACAACGTGGACTAAGATTCATACACACCCCTTCAAAACAAAAGCCGCTCAGACTGAGCGGCTTTTTTGCTTTTGGTCATGTAGTGAAAGGGCGGGATTATTAAGCTTCTGTTTCCACCACCTCTGCATCTTTGGCAGCGCGGATAACAGCGTCTGTGCCGCCCTTGGCGCCATCCTTGCTGGCATACAACTGGCTGGTACCGATCACCTGGTGGTTCTTTGCCTTCAGAACAAAATGAAACTTGCCGTTCTTGGCTTCCTTGATCTCAAATTGGTCGGGGGACAGGTTCTTTTTGACGGATTCGATACCGTTCTGGCAGGCAGCCTTGGTGGTATAGCCTTCGCTGGCCAGGATGGGCTCATTATTACCAGCTACCAGGCGGAAGCGGAACTCACCGGCCTTATCGGTGTACAATTCAAAACGAGGTTTTGCCATGGGAATAGGGATTTGAGGGTAGACAGCTTTGTTTTAGATTTTATACCAAAATAGCTATTGCTACGCATTTCTCCGGCCGGAGGTTACAAAGGGTTATCCACACCGGGCAAAAGGTGGGCTACTACAGGCGTCTTAGTTGAACTTGAGCCCGAAGACGGTCACGTCATCCAGCTGCTCGCGGTCTTCCTTCCAGTCTTTCCATTCGAGGTTGAGCAGGGCACGCTGGGTGGCCAGGCTCTCGTGCTGGGTGCGCAGGATAAGATCGCGGAAACGGCGGCTGGTGAAGCGCTTTTCCTGCGGGCCACCCATCTGGTCTACAAAGCCATCGGTATACATATAGATGGCGTCTCCCTGGCGCAGCTGGATAAAGTGATTCTGGAAGGTGCGTTCTTCTTCCAGCTGTTCGCCGCCAATGGATTTCTTGGTAGGCTTCACTTCGTGCACTTCCCAGTCCTGGTAATAGTAGAAGGGCAGGTTGGCGCCGGCATACTCCACCTCATAGGTCTTGAGGTTAAAGGTGGCCACGGCCATATCAAAGCCGTCGCGGCTGGAGCCCTCGTCCTCGTCCTGCTTGAGGGCTGTGCGCACGCCCAGGTGCAGCAGGCGCAGGATCTCTGCGGGTTGCACCACACGCTTTTCCATTACAATCTGGTTGAGCAGCAAATACCCGATCAGGGTGAGGAAAGCACCGGGCACGCCGTGACCCGTACCGTCGGCCACGACCATCACACACTGGTTGCCCACGGGGCTGAACCAGTAGAAGTCTCCTCCTACCACATCCTTGGGGCGGTAGACCACGAA
>JAHBTG010000055.1 GCA_019638695.1 Bacteroidota bacterium
CCCGACCTGCCGCCTGCACCTGTCGCCAATCCCGTTTCAGCCATTACCTGTACAGGGTTCACTGCCAGTTGGCAGCCGGTGACGGGTGCCAGCCGCTATTATTGGGAGCTGAGCACTGCCGCAGACTTCTCGGCTATTACCCAGTCTAACAACCTGGCTACTACTAGTATAGCCATTGCCAGCCTGGCAGCCGACAATACCTATTATTTCCGTGTATGGTCTCGTAACGGCACGGCCTGTCCCAATGGAGACACGCTGGTTATAGGCCCTATTGCTACACTGACCACACCCCCCAAAGTAGTGGCGGCGCCGGCTACCAATGTGGCGTGTACTGCCTTTACGGCCAACTGGGAGGCCGCTCCCGGGGCTACCAATTACCGCCTCGATGTGAGTGTGAGCCCCACTTTTGCCAGTTATGTAACCGGGTATAACAACATTGCTACAGGTAATGTGGTAAGCTATAGCGTCACTACCAACCTGTCTCCCGGCACCACTTACTACTACCGTGTGCGCCCTGTAAATGCCTGTCTCAATCCGCCGGCACAGGCCTCGCCCAAGAACAGCGATACCGTCACGGTAAATACTTTGCCCCTGCCGGCTACCCCTGCGGGTCTCACTGTGGACTCAGTGGGGTGCAATAACTTTATAGTCAGGTGGAGGAGTGTGCCCGGTGTGGCCGGTTATACTTTCCAGCGCACTACTGTGGCGGCATTCACTTCCGGGATCGTTTCTGTCAGCCTGACGGATACCACTATTCACGTAACCGGTTTGACAGCGGGCTCCACCCATTACTTCCGCGTATCTGCCAACACCGGCCTGACGGGTTGTGTCAGTGCCAATACCCCCCAGCAGTCGGTTACCATACGTACCATCCCGGCCGCTCCGGTGGCACAGCCGGCTACTAACCGGTTTACCTGCCAGTTCCAGGCCAACTGGGCGCTGGCGCCCACAGCCACTGGCTATTACCTGGATGTAACCAATCATGCTACTTCCTGGGCCGCAGGTAACCTGGTAGTGAATAACCTGTATGTGGGGAATGTTAACAGCTATATAGTGCTTGGCCTGAATGCAGGCACTGCCTACCGCTATCGTGTGCGTGCAGTGAATGATTGCGGTCTTTCGGCAGCCTATAGTAATATAATCTCCACGACTACCGAGACTGCTTTCTCCTTAGCCCCTCCAACACCGTTACCGGCCACCTTTGTGCTTTCCTGCCGCTTCAATGCGGAATGGACGGCTATTCCCGGTGCCACCACCTATCGCCTGGATGTGAGCGAGGACATCAACTTCGGCTCTTTCGTAGGGATTTATGAGAACTATGATGTGGGGAACAATACTACCTGGCCCGTGGCCGGTCTGAGTCCCAATACCACGTACTATTATCGTTTGCGCGGACAGAATCCTTGCGGCACCAGTTTGTTCTCAGATACTATACCGGTGACTACGGGCAGCCTGCTTTCCGTGCCCGCGAGTATCAGTATTACCGGTACTGCTTGTGACCGCTTCACCGCCAACTGGGGCGCAGTACCGGGAGTGACGGATTATCGCCTGGATGTAAGTAACAATCCCGGTTTCTCTCCGTTGCTGCCGGGTTACAATAACCTGAATGTGGGCAATGTCACCAGTTACACTGTAGTAGGTCTGACCCAGAATACGACTTATTACTTCCGCATCCGGGCTGTAAACCAGTGCGGGGCTACCAGTAATTCTGTGGTGGAAAGCCTGACCACGGATTTTGCAGAGACGCCCGACCCGCAACCGGCTACAAACATCACCTGTTCACAGTTTGTGGCCAACTGGGATGCGGTGCCCGGGGCTACCTCCTATCGTATAGATGTGGCTACCGATCCCGCTTTCGGCACGATCCTGGGCTCGTTCAGTAATTTCAATACGGGCAATGTGCTGAGCTACACCATTACCGGTATCAGCCCCAATAACATTTACTACTACCGTGTGCGTGCCGTGAAACCTTGCGGTACCAGCGCCTCTTCCGGCACCATCACGGTAGATCTTACGGGAGGTACGGCAGGACTGTGGACCGGTGCCGGTAATGATAATGACTGGCATAACTGTGTGAACTGGGACGACCTGGTAGTGCCCACCAGCGGAGATGTGGTCATCCCGCCTCCGCCCACTACTACCCCGCTCAACGTGCCTACGGTTACACTCAATAGCCTGACCATGAACAATACCCTGGGTATTCGCATGGTGGGTAATGTGACCGTTACCAGTTACCTGCGCCTGGTACTGGGACGCATTGTCACTCAGGCCAACCGTGTGATCGTCACCAATAACAACCCGGCCAGCTCTGTCATTAATGGCAGTGATAATGCGGTGCAGCATTCGGATGTGAACAGCTATGTGGTAGGTACGCTGGAGCGCGCCTTGCTGCCGGGCACTGCTTACGTCTGGCCTATTGGCCCCATGACATCTACGCAATACCTGGCCATACATGCCGCCAGCGTATCCGGGGGGCTTACCCGCATCGCCTGCCGCTTCAATGAAACGACCCCTGCCACTTTCACCGAGGTGTTTGACGAGCTGGGCGTGCAGTTTGATACCATGCTTCCCAACGGATACTGGACGGTGACGCCCGATGCCGGAACAGCCAGCTATAACCTGGAAGCATTCCCCAATATGGGGCTGGATCCGTCGGCGTCCTATACGCTGGTGAAAAAGAGCCTGCCCGGAGACCCCTGGGACAGGGCGGGCAGCACACCTGTGCTGGCAGGCGGCAACTGGCTCAATGCGGCGAGGGGCAGCCTGCGCCGGGACGGTTACACCACCTTCTCCGAGGTGGCTATCGTAACCGGTGTGGTGATCCTGCCCACCGAAGGTTTGCAACTGAGTGGTACGCTGCAAGATGGTCAGGCTGCTCAGCTGAGCTGGACAACCCTGCAGGAAGAGGACTCCGAGCGGTTCCGGTTACTGCACCGCCACGGTGCTCAGCCCGAACAGGTAGTATATGAAACGGCCGCTGCCGGTTATAGTGCAGATAGCCGCACGTATGGATACCTGCATGCCGGGTTACAACCCGGTACACATTATTACCAGGTGGAACTGCGGGACCTCCAGGGTCAGGCCGTTCGCAGTAATGTGGTAGCCCTGGCGGTGGCTGCAGATGGCCAGGTGCTGGCCCAGCTGTATCCTAACCCGGCAGTACATGAAGTGACGCTGGCGTTGCACGGACTGGCCAATCAGCGGATAGACGCCCGCCTGGTGAATCACCTGGGCCAGACCGTAGGCACCTGGGAGCTACAGCCCGATGCGGCCTTCTCCCGGCACCGACTTTCGCTGACGGGCCTGGCAAAGGGTGTTTACAACCTCCAGCTGGTCAGCCCGCAAGGACACCTGAGTACCTTGAGACTCGTGGTGCTGGATCGCTAGGCAGATAGTTAGTTTAGTACCAAGCATAAAAAAGCCCCGGAATCTCCGGGGCTTTTTGGTTAGGGCAGTGAGTGGGCGCCAGAAGGCGGTCCCGCGGCCTTATTTTTCGAACAGGCGTTGTACAAACTCCTCTGCATCGAATAGCTGGAGGTCCGTCATACCTTCTCCCAATCCTATATAGCGCACGGGAATGCCAAATTGGTCGGATATGCCGATGACTACGCCGCCTTTGGCGGTGCCGTCCAGCTTAGTAAGCGCCAGGGCCGTTACCTCGGTAGCGGCAGTGAATTCACGGGCCTGCACCAGTGCATTCTGCCCGGTAGAGGCATCCAGCACCAGCAGTACCTCGTGCGGGGCATCGGGCACTACCTTGCTCATGGTGCGGCGTATCTTGCTCAGCTCATCCATGAGGTGCTTTTTGTTGTGCAGGCGCCCGGCGGTGTCCACTATCAGCACATCCACCTGGTCTTTCGCCGCTTGTTGTACCGCTTCGAAGGCCACGCTGGCAGGGTCTGCACCCATGCCTTTGTCTACTACAGGTACTTCTGTGCGTTGCCCCCATATTTTTAGCTGGTCTACCGCCGCCGCCCGAAAGGTATCTGCAGCGCCCAGCATCACCTTGTGGCCCGCTTGTTTGAACTGGTAAGCCAGTTTGCCGATAGTGGTGGTCTTGCCCACGCCATTTACCCCGACTACCATGATCACATAGGGTTTGCCCACTTTATCCACTTCGGCCAGGCGCAGGTCATTGCGTACGAGCAGGGTTGCGATCTCCTCGCGCAACAGGCGGTCAATATCTTCAGTGCTCAGGTCCTTTTCCTTGCGTGCCCGCTGGCGTATGCGGTCTATGATCTTTACGGTGGTGTCCAGCCCCACGTCTGAAAGCATCAGTGCTTCTTCCAGTTCTTCGAGTACAGCTTCGTCTATATCCCGTTTGCCTCCCAGCAGATTGCCCAGACGACCCCAAAGGCTCTTTTTGGTAGCGCTGAGGCCGGTGGTGAGCGCTTCGCTTCGTTTGTTCTTGCGAAAAATATCAAACAGACCCATGCTGCAAAGTTAGCAGTTATTGGCGGGCAGGCCTGTTTATGTGGCGGATGCTGGTAATTTTGTGTCTATGGAAACTACCCAGTACCTGCTGATAGACCCGGCAGACACAGAGCCCCGGCAGCTGTATGCTTTTCTCACCGGAGTTATTGGCCCCAGGCCCATTGCTTTTGCCAGTACGATAGATGCAGAGGGTAATCCTAACCTGGCGCCGTTCAGCTACTTCAATATGTTCAGCGCCCGCCCGCCGGTGCTGATCTTCAGCCCTAACCTGAGCGGCCGCACGGGTGCCAGAAAAGATACGCTGCTCAATGCAGAACAGACCGGCGAGGTGGTCATTAACCTTGTCAATCATGCACTGGTGGAGCAGCAGAACATCGCTAGCTGTGAATATCCCAGGGGCGTCAATGAATTTGCCAAGGCGGGGCTCACGCCTTCCCCTTCCGTGCGGGTGCGCCCGGCGCGGGTGGCAGAAAGCCCGGTGCAGATAGAGTGCCGGGTACGCCAGGTCGTTTCCCTGGGAGACCAGGGGGGAGCCGGTAACCTGATCATCTGCGATGTACTGCTGATGCATGTGCGCGCGGAGGTGTTGGATGCCAGGGGCTTTCCGGACCCGCATAAGCTGGACCTGGTGGCCCGTATGGGGGCCGACTGGTATTGCCGTGCGCACGGAGATGCCCTGTTTGCCGTGGAGAAGGCTGCAGACAAGACAGATATTGTGGGTATTGACAACCTGCCGGAGGCCATCCGGTATAGCCAGCTTACGGGTAATGAACTGGGCCAGCTGGCCAACCGCCGGGCGCTTCCTGCAGCTGAGGAGCTGGCTGCTTTTCGCCGCCAGGAGGCTGATGGGCTCCTGGCCGGGGTGACTTCCCTGGAGGCGGCCCTGCCGCGGGCAAAGGACCTGCTGGCACAAGGGCATTGCCAGCAGGCCTTGCTCCTGCTGCTGGCTACGGTGTAGCCTGGTCGGATCCTTGCGCCTCTTGCAGGCATACCTGCGTGATGCTGTCTCCTACGGCAGGGTTTCGGCTCTCACTGGCCTGCCGCATGCTTTCAAACCGGCTTTCCAGTTGTTTGGTGAAACAGGTACAAAAGGCATCTGCATCCAATAGTTGCGGTTGCCGGGTACTCCGCAGCTTTTCCAGCGAAGATTCGCAGAGATCCCGCGCTTCCTTCTGGTCATGTGTGCTCCATGCGCCGCGGTGAGAACCGGAGCATCCGGTTGCCAGGCTGAGTGCGCCTGCAACTAGCAATAACGCAAGTGGGGGTATGATGGCGTGCATAAAAAAAGCGGTATCTGATAAAGATACCGCTTTGTAATAAGCAATATGGATTTGCGGGAGGACCCGCAGACCTTATTTCTGTTCTTCTGTGGCAGGAGCCTCCTCAGCAGGAGCTGCTTTCTCATCAGCAGCGCCGCCCAGGTTCAGAGACTTCATAGCACAGTCGCGGCCGATTTTCTCGCCGGCGCTTTTGTCGTCAGAGGCTTTTACAGCAGCAAAGTTATCAAACTCAGCTTCTACTTTTTCTGTGAAGCAGCCGCAGAATTTGTCCATGTCGATCATTTTCTTCATGCTCTCGGGGAACTGGCCGCCGATCTCCTTGTTGCAGAACTCAGTAGCTTCTTTTTTGTCGCTATCGTTCCATGCACCTTTCTTGGAGCTGGAGCCGCAGGCGCTCAGGGTGGCTACTACGGTAACCAGGAGAAAAATTTTGGCAAATTTCATGTGTATAAGGATTTAGAGGTTACAAGGTAGGTTATCTTTTTTTCATGGCCTCCAGGGCGCAATCTTGACCCAAAGATACATTGAAGTTTTCGTCGTTGCTGCTGATGAATTCTGACATGGTGTCAAATTTCTCCACAACCTTATCGTGCATGCAGCTGCAGAACACATCTTTATTGAACATGGCCTTCACATCGTCGGTCAGCTTGCCGTCGATCATAGGCAATACGATATCATAACAGAACTCACTCAGTTTGGTTTCGTCCTCTTCGCTCCAGTTGCTCTGGGATTGCTCGCTGTCTCCAGTGACGGTGAGGGCATCTTTGGCACACTCAGAGCCGATCTGCCGGCCCAGCTCGCTGTCCTCACTGTTGCGCACCGCTTCATAGGTCTTGAAATGATACTTCACCTTATCCAGCATACAGCCGCAGAACTGGTACTCATCCAGCTTTACATTCCTGGGCATTTCTTTCTTGACGGGCGGAATAATCTCCTGCAGGCACATGCGGGTGAGTTTATCCTCATCCTCTTTTTTCCATTTGTATTGCTTGGTGCTGGTTTGTGCCAGGCCGGGTGTGGCTGTGCCCAGCAGAGCCATCACGAAAAGAAGTATGAGGAGGCGCATAAGAAGGTTGGTTATATTCTTTAATTTTTATGCAAGATACTTATCCATTTGAATTGAGCGTTAAGAGTGGTTAAAATACTTGCGCTACAAGGGCCTGTAGTGTAACATTGGGGTATGAAATCCGTCATTTTGCCTATATCTCTGGTGGCTTTGCTGGGCCTGTGGGGTGGCGCCGGCTGCGTGCCCAAGAAGCAGCTGACCCGGGCGCTGTACCAGCGCGACAGTGTGCAGCTTTTACTGGATGCCCAGCGCACGGCTTATGCCCAGCTCAGTACCCGGCAGGATTCCCTGCAATTGCTGAAAGACCGGCTGGCAGAAGAGACCCTGCGCCTGGGACGGGAGAAAGACCAGTTGCAGGCAGATTATGATGAGCTGAAACTGGCGCAGGAAACCCTGAACCAGAAGTATACAGATCTCTCCCGGACTAACCTGGACCAGGCGGCCCGCTTTAATAAGACCATGGCCCAGAAGACCCAGGAATTGCAGGATAAGGAAGCGCTCCTCAAGGAACGGGAAGACCGCCTGCATGCCTTGCAGAAGCAGATAGCCGACCAGGATGCGCGCCAGAAAGAACTGCTGGCCCGTATCCGTAAGGCGCTGGAAGGATTTACCAGCGATGAGCTCACGGCCGAAATGCGCAACGGCAATATCTATGTGTCTATGTCTGACAAGCTCCTGTTCAAGAGCGGCAGCGCCCAGCTGGATACCAAGGGCAAGCAGGCCCTGGAAAAACTGGCGCAGGCGCTGAATACCCACCCGGAGCTATCTATCCTGGTAGAAGGGCATACGGATCCCGACCCCATTCGTACGGAGCGTTTTGCCGATAACTGGGACCTGAGCGTGATTCGCGCGACGGCAGTGGTGCGTCTGCTTAGTGCGGACTATAAAGTGGATGCCAAGCGGCTGACCGCGGCAGGCCACGCCGAATTCTTTCCGCTTGTCTCTAATGATACCCGTGAAGGTAAGGCGCGTAACCGCCGCACGGATATCGTCATTCAGCCCCAGCTCCAGGATCTCTTTGAGCTCGTGCGCCAGGAGCCGGATAGCGGCAAGTAGGCAGGCGGGCGCCGCCTCTTTGGCTAATAGATCTCTTGGGTAATAATATGTATTTCTACTTCCTCCAGATCCACTCTTTGTTGCGCTGGGGGGTTCTGCTGTCCCTGGTATTTGCCGTCTGCTGGGCATACAGGGGACTATGGAAAGACCGGAAATTCACTGCTTTCTCCAACCGGGTGCGGCACTGGACAGCCACACTGGCACATGTGCAGCTAGTCGTAGGGTTTACCCTGTATTTCGAGAGCCCTACTGTCAGGTACTTCTGGGGGCATCTGCGTGAAGCGGTGCAGGACACCGAGATGCTTTTCTTTGGGGGCATCCATATGTTACTGATGTTTGTCAGTGTTACCTGTATCTCTTTGGGGTCGGCTTTCGCCAAACGGCAGGCTACGGACCGTTCCAGGTATAAGACCCTGTTGATATGGTATGCCATAGGCCTGCTGCTGCTATTGATAGCCATTCCCTGGCCTTTTTCCCCGCTGGCCGGCAGACCATATGTGCGCCTGTTTTAATGTTGATACCCCTCTGACATGATTACACAACTTCTGAACAGCAGCCTGGGACGTTTACGCGTCCTCTCCTTCCTGGAGGGCATCTCGCTTTTGTTGCTGGTGGGCATTGCCATGCCGCTGAAATACCTGGGCCATGACCCTTCGTGGGTACAAGTGCTGGGCCCCCTACACGGGGCGCTTTTTGTGGCCTTTGTGGTCAGTGCCCTGAATGTGGCCGTTGCCTGCCGCTGGCGGTGGCTGCTGACCCTCAGGGTGATCGGCATTGCTTCCTTTATCCCCGGTGGCAATTTCTATGTAGACAACCAGATCCTGCGCAAGCTTGCCACGCAGCCGTCCCCTGATACTGAAAACCCCGCGTAGTCTGCGAACCATGCGGGGTTGGTATAGAAGATGATAACCGGGACTTACTTTTTCTCCAGGGTAAACTTCTGGCTATACTTTTCATTGGCGTTATTCATCCTGAGGACCAGTTTCTCACCTTCAAAGGCATAGATGAAGTTAAAGGGAGAGGGCATATTCTTATAGGTAAGCTCCAGCGTATCTCCTTTGAGCTTCCAGGTAGCTTCGCTTTTGAGGATGCCTTTACTGATAGTGGCCGTTTGGTCGCCCAGTTCGTAGATAGTGCCTTTGTTGAGATCTGCCATATACCCTTCGGCGGCAGTGATCTCCCATTTGCCCTGCAGTTTCTCTTCCGGAGATTTTTCTTTGGGGCTACAGGCCGCCAGGCCCGCTGCAATGGATATAACCAGGACAAGGAATAGGTTTTTCATAGCTGTCATGGGGTTAAGGTTTCCCGCAAATCTAATCATAACGGGTTCTATATATGCGGAGTCTTTTGGGCGTCATCAGATACCCTCGTAGAGTGAAACGGTCTCGCCATATTCCGGGATGAAGACATTGGGCCAGCCGTGGTCATGCTGCAGGATACGCTGAAGCATAGTGGCCGCTTCGGGCTCCCCATGCACCAGGTAAGTGCGTTTGGGCGCGTTGGGGAAATTGGAGAGCCACATGCGCAGTTCGGACAGATCCGCATGTGCGCTTAGCCCCTGTAAGGTTTCCACCCGGCAACTGATGCCCACGTCCACACCAAAGATACGCACAGTGGGTTGCTTCTCCTGTATGTCACGTCCGCGGGTACCTTCTGCCTGGTAGCCTGCGAGCAATACCGTATCCTGCGGATTGCCCAGGCGGTTATACAAGTGGTGCAATACCCGTCCGCCTGTGCACATGCCGCTGGCAGAGATGATAATGGCATGGCTTTTCCGGTTATTGATGGCGGTGCTGTCCTCCTGCGAACGCACATACTGCACCCAGGGTGCATCGAAGATATTAGCGGCTTCCTGCGCGCTCAGCTTATGATAGGCATGGTGGTGCTGGTAGAGCAGGGTGGCGCTGGTTGCCATAGGGCTGTCGACAAAAACAGGCACCTCCGGGATGGCCTCTTTTGTAATCAGCGTATGGATATAATACAGGAGTTCCTGGGTGCGGCCTACTGCAAAACTGGGGATGAGCACGCAGCCCCCTGTTTCAAAGGTCTCGTTGATAATGCGGGCCATGTCCAGCAGCACATTGCGATAGGGATTGTTCCGGTTGCCGTAGGTAGATTCCAGCAACAGGATATCCGTTTGGTCAATGGCGGTGGGATCCGGCATAATGGGCTGGTCATAACGGCCCAGGTCTCCGCTGAAGGTGATCTTGCGATCTCCGCTCTCTGCATGGATCCACAGCTCTACGATAGCGGCTCCCAGGATGTGGCCGGCCGTCCGGTAACGGAAACTGATGGCATGGGTGATATGCAGAGACTCTTCGCAAGGTAAAGTCCTTATGAGCGGAAATACCCGCTCCGCATCCTGTACCGTGTATAATGCTTTGGCCGGGTGGTGCTTGCTATAGCCCTTTTTATTGGCATATTCGGCCTCCTCTTCCTGCAGTTTGGCGCTATCGCGCAGCAGCAACTGGGCCAGCTCTTCCGTGGCCGGGGTCATATAGATAGGCCCCTTATAGCCGTCCTTCACCAGGCGCGGCAGGTAGCCGATATGGTCTATATGCGCATGGGTAATGATTACCGCATCGATCTCTGCCGGGTTGAGGGGCAGCGGGTCCCAGTTGCGCAGGCGCAGCTCCTTCACCCCCTGAAACAAACCGCAGTCTACCAGTATGCGCAGGCTATCTGCTCTGAGCAGGTATTTGGAGCCTGTGACACTGCCTGCGGCTCCCAGAAATTGCAAGTGTACATTCATGCGGCCAATCTACCGATTTCAACCCAGGAAATAACATACATTGTTCTCCCGCTGCATCCACCGTTTTTGGCATAAGAATTGCAAGTTGAGTACATACCCAACCTGCTGTATATGCCGTTTTTGCCCCGTATCGTACTGCTTTGTGTATGCCTGCCACTATGGAGCCGTGCGCAGGAAGTTCATACTGTGCTGGTAGGCGCCAATGTGACCGTGGCCTATCCCATGAAGGAGATGTATACGCATATGCCCAGCCGGTGGGGTATCGGGTTTGGGGTGCATGCGCTGGCCCGTCCGGTCAAGCGGGTGCCTTTGCTGCTGGGGGCGGATTTTAACTACAGCATCTATGGCAGGTATAAGGAAACCCTGCCGCCTCAGCTGGCAGACGAAAAACTGGAGCAGGTGGTGAACAATAACATCCTGATGCTGCATGCCGTGGCCCGTATATCTCCGCTGGACGGCGTGTTCCCGCTGCGTCCCTATATAGAGGGCCTGATAGGCAGCAAGCTCTTTTATACCCGCTGGAAGCTGAACAGCACCATAGCCGGAGAAACCGAGGTGGTGGACAGCAATACCGACGAATCTTCCGTAGCCTTCAGCTATGGAATGGCCGGTGGTCTCAATGTTGCTTTGGGGAAGAACGTGTGTATCGACCTTCGCTGTGCCTACCTGAGAGGGCATTCTACGGAATATGTAGAACGTGTGGTGCGCGACCCCAATGGAGACGGCATTATTTACCATTACGGCAAGACCCGCACGGATATGCTGGTGCCGCAACTGGGAATGAGCTTTACCTTCTAGCAGATCATTGAGCGGATACTCGCCGGGCCTATCGCTCCTTAAAGCGATAGCCGATCATGGTCACATCGTCTATCTGCTCGCCGTCGGCCTTCCAGTCTTTCCATACCAGGTTAAACATGGCACGCTGAATGCTCATCTTCTCGTGGTGATTCTCCCGGATCAGGTCCTTCAGCTTCTTGGTAGAGAACTTCTTTTGGTCCGGCCCGCCAAACTGGTCTACAATGCCGTCTGAGAACATATAGAACACATCTCCGTCCACAGCCTCCAGCATATGGGTGGAGAAGATGCGTTCCTCCTCCAGCTGCTCGCCGCCGATGGACATCTTGTCCGGCTTCACTTCTTCCAGTTCGCCGTCGTGCACCCAGAAAAGCGGACGGTTGGCCCCTGCATACATCACTTCGTTGTCGAACTTATTGAAGACCAGCAGGGATACATCCATGCCGTCCCGGCTCGGTGTGCGGCCCTCCTCTTCTTCATCCTGCTTCAGTGTGGCGCGCACCTCTTTGTGCAGTTCGCTCAGGATGCGGCCCGGCTGGGTAATGCCTTGCTGGAGCACTATCTGGTTCAGCAGGTTATTGCCAATGAGCGACATAAAAGCCCCCGGCACCCCGTGGCCTGTGCAGTCGACTACCGCACAGAACACCATGCTCAGGGTGCTTTTGAACCAGTAGAAATCGCCGGATACCAGGTCCTTGGGCTTGTAGATGACAAAATATTCATCCCAGTCATCGTCCATTTCCCGCTTGCTGGGCATGATCATCTTTTGTATGCGCTTGGCATACTTGATGGATTCCAGCATCTCCATGTTCTTGGCCTCCACCTCTTCCTTCTGGTGCATCAGCTCCGAGATATCGTAGCTGATGGCAAAGTACTTCACGGGGTTGCCGTCGGCGCCCAGTACGGGAGCAATGAGGATATCTACCCAGTAGCTTTCGTAGTTCTTGCGGCGGTTCTGGAGCTCGCTTTTCCAGGCCTTGCCGGCAGTGATCGTATTCCACAGATCGGTAAACTTGCCAAACTCCGTGTTGCTGCTTTGCAGGATGCCGGCCTTCTGGCCTATCAGCTCTTCCCGCGTATGGCCCGATACCCGGCAGATCTCGTCGTTGGCATCTGTGATCACGCCTTCCAGGTCTGTTTCCAGCCACATAGGATTGGGATTGTGCATCCCGAAGTGGTCGCCCAGCAGGGTGATGATTTGCTGCACACTCCCGGATTGATCTCCCGTTTTGAGGGTTGCGAGCTGAGCCAGCAGGGCGTCTTTGTTGCTGCGTGAGTCCTGCAGCAGTTTACGTATTTCCTCGTAGTTATACATGAGCCCAGTCGCGGTCTTGGCGGGTTTGTTGCAAACCCGTATGGTTAGGGGATGATGTTGGGAGGCTAAAATTAGAGATTTATTGGATACGTGCGAACTGCTGTAAAAAACGTATATCGTTTTGGCTATACAGCCGCAGGTCGGGCACGCGGTACAGCAATTGGGCAATGCGCTCCACACCCATCCCGAATGCAAAACCGCTGTATACTTCCGGGTCTATCCCGCAGTTGGCCAGCACATTGGGATCTACCATGCCGCAGCCCATGATTTCCACCCAGCCGCTGTGTTTGCATACCGTGCAGCCTTCGCCCTGGCAGATCAGGCAGGAGATGTCCATCTCTGCACTGATCTCGGTGAACGGGAAATAGCTGGCGCGCAGGCGGGTGCGCACTTGGGGGCCAAAGATGCTTTTGACGAAATAATCCAGCGTCTGCCGCAGGTCTGCCAGGCTGATGTGCTTGTCCACGCACAAACCTTCCACTTGGTTGAAATAGCAGTGCGCGCGCGCGCTCACCGTTTCGTTGCGGTATACCCGTCCCGGGGACAGGATGCGGATGGGCGGCTTCTGGGCCTCCATTACCCGCACCTGCACGCTGCTGGTGTGGGTACGCAGCAGGTATTCCTGGTCCATACCCTCAGGCTTGAGGAAGAATGTATCCTGCATATCCCTGGCCGGGTGCCCGGGGTCAAAGTTCAGTGCCGTGAAGTTATGCCAGTCGGTTTCCACTTCCGGGCCGTCGGCCACGGTGAAGCCTATCCGTTCGAATATGGCGATGATCCGGCGCTCCACATCATAAATGGGGTGGCGGCTGCCTTGTGCGTGGGGGGCTGCGGGCAGGGTCAGGTCGGCAGGCTGGTCTTTCAGCGGCTGGCGGGCGGCCAGGGACTCCCGGGCTTCGCGCTCCTTCTGCTCCGCCAGTTGCTTCAGGGTATTCAGAGGCTTGCCTATAGCCGCTTTTTCCGGGCCGGGCAATGCCCTGAAAGTCTCAAATAATGCCGCAATAATGCCGTTCTTGCCCGTGTACTGGCGGCGGTAGACTTCCAGCGCGGCGGCATCTGCCAGCGTGGTGGCCATAATCTCTTGTTCCAGTGCGGCTATTTGATCCTGCATATCCCTTGGCGATCTTTAGGGCTGCAAATTACGCTTCCAGCGCAGGAAATTCTGTTAACTTCGCTTTTTTTTCTGAAATGGAACTCTCCGCCCTCACTGCGCTGGGGCCACTGGACGGTCGTTACCGCAACAAAGTGGAAGCCCTGGCCCCCTACCTCTCCGAATATGGCCTGATTCGCTACCGCGCACTGGTGGAGGTCGAATACCTCATGGCCTTGCAGCAGCTGGAGCTGCCGCAGATGCCGGTGCTACAGGCTACCGGCCGGGAGATCCTGCGGCAGGCATACCGGGATTTCTCGGTGGCGGATGCGCAGGCTATCAAAGAGCTGGAGCGCAAGACCAACCATGATGTCAAGGCGCTGGAATACTGGCTCAAGGACAAGATCCGGGCACTGGATGAGCTGGATGCCGCGGAGAAAGAGCGGCTGGCCGAGTTTGTACACTTTGGCCTCACCAGCCAGGATGTGAACAATACCGCTACGCCCATGCTGCTGCGCGATGCCCTGCAACAGGTGTTGTATAAAGACCTTGCGCGTGTGCAGCTGAAGCTGGATACCCTTGCCGCCCAGTGGCATCATGTGCCGCTGCTGGCGCATACCCACGGCCAGCCGGCCAGCCCCACTACCGTGGGCAAGGAGATTCGCGTATTTGCCGAGCGGTTCAAGAAGCAGTTTGCCACGTTAAGGGAGTTGCCTTTCCCCGCCAAGTTCGGCGGCGCTACGGGTAATTTCAATGCGCATATGGCCGCCTATCCCGGTGTGGACTGGAAGGACTTTGCCAACCGCTTTGTGAACCATAGCCTGGGCCTGGAGCGCAGCCAGACCACCACGCAGATTGAGCATTATGATGGATTGGCTGCCATCTTTGATAACCTGCGGCGTATCAACGTGGTGCTGCTCGACCTTTGCCGGGATATCTGGACCTATATCTCTATGGACTATTTCCGCCAGCGGGTGGTGGCCACAGAGGTGGGCAGCAGCGCCATGCCCCACAAGGTGAATCCCATAGACTTTGAAAATGCCGAGGGCAACCTGGGCATTGCCAATGCCCTGTATGACCACCTGAGTAACAAGCTGCCCGTCAGCCGCCTGCAGCGCGACCTCACGGACAGCACCGTCTTGCGCAACATAGGAGTGCCCCTGGGGCACAGCCTGCTCGCATTGAGCAGCCTGCTCAAGGGGCTGGACAAGCTGGAACTCAACGCCGCCCGCATAGAAGTGGCGCTGGAAGCCAATTGGGCAGTGGTCTCGGAGGCTATCCAGACCGTGCTCCGCCGCGAAGGCTACCCCCAGCCCTACGAAAAGCTCAAGGAACTGACCCGCACCGGCGGGGCAATTGATAAGGAGGCCATCCGCCGCTTTATCGAAACCCTGGAGGTGCCTGAGGCCGTTAAGGCCGAGCTTCGCGCATTTACCCCCCATAACTATGTGGGAGATGCGGCGCGACTGTAGATTCTCAGGTACCATTGTAGCACGGTTCGGCTTATATGCATAACTCCCCTGGAGGCCACGCGTATTAGTAGGAACCGGTCCTGCCCGTCAGTTAATTTTGCACACTATGAAAGCAGAACAGACTTTATTTACCTACGAGGAGCCCTTTAAGCTGGAAAGCGGTGCGCAGCTGCCTTGCCTGCAACTGGCCTATCATACCTGGGGCGAACCTAATGCAGACTGGAGCAATGTGGTGTGGGTGTGCCATGCGCTCACGGCCAATGCCAACGCGGCGGACTGGTGGCCCGGTATGGTGGGGCCCGGCTGTTTCTACGATCCTAAGGACTGGTATATCATTTGTGTGAATATCCTGGGGTCCTGTTATGGCAGCCTGGGACCTTTATCCCGGAATCCGGCTACCGGGCGTCCTTTTTACAGTCATTTCCCATTCATTACAGTGCGGGACATGGTGCGTGCGCATGATTTGCTGCGGCAGTACCTGAGCATAGACCATATTCACACGCTTATCGGCGGCAGCCTGGGCGGGCAGCAGGCCCTGGAGTGGGCCGTTATGCAACCCCAACTGGTGCAGCACCTGGTAGTGCTGGCCGTCAATGCCCGTCATAGCGCCTGGGGCATTGCGTTTAACACCGCACAGCGCATGGCGCTGGAAGCAGACCCCACTTGGCAGGACCCTCGTCCCGATGCCGGCGCCGCCGGCCTGGCTGCGGCAAGGGCCATTGCCATGCTCAGCTACCGCAGCTATACGGCGTATGTCCATACCCAGTCAGAACCTGTGGATGACAAGACGCAGGATTATCGTGCAGAAAGTTACCAGCGTTACCAGGGCGAAAAACTGTGCAAGCGGTTTAACGCCCAGAGCTACCACTTGCTTTCCCGGGCAATGGACAGCCATCACCTGGGTAGAGGACGGGGGGCGCTGGAACAAGTGCTCATGCGCATACAGGCGCGTACCCTTGTGATCGGTATCAGTTCGGACGGGCTATTCCCGGTGGCGGAACAACAGTTCCTGGCCAGTCATATCCCCCATGCCCGCTATGTGGAGATAGATTCCATCTTTGGGCATGACGGCTTCCTGGTAGAAGCCGGGCAGATCAGCCGGGCCATAGCTGCTTTCTACGGCCCGCAGTAAGTCCTTTTTGCTACTGTACTTTCTGGTAGCGGAGGGACTGTACCCAGTTGCCTTGCTGCAAACGGATAAGATACAGTCCTGCAGGGAGGCCGCCCATATTCACCTGCACCGTAGCATCCGGAGTAGCCGGGGTAGCCGTTTGGGTGTGCAGGACACGGCCCCTGAGATCCATCACCTGCAGCTGAAGTGCCGAGCCCTGCGTATGCAGCAGGCGTAACCGCGGGCTGCCAATGCCCGGGTTGGGATAGAGCACCGCCAGTCGGGCTTCCTGCAGTCGGTTATCTCGGTTAACGGAAAGCTGGGCGGCCATCACGGCTTCAAACACATTGAGCTTGCCATAGCCATAGTGCAGGTTGGGCACAGCGCCGGTGAAGCCATCTGCCGTGGCGGTCATGCGCAGCAGATTGACTGCCTGGGTATAATCCATACCCGGACGGGCCTGCAGCATCAGCGCTACGGCGCCGGTGACACAAGGACTGGCCATGGAGGTGCCCCACATATTCCCCATGTAGCGGGTTTCATTATCCACTTCAAAGCCATATACCACTACCGCAGAATCTATGGGAAGATGCACCCGCGAATACGGCGCGATGAGGCTGTTCCCGGTAGCTACCAGGTCCGGCTTCACGCGCTGATCCAGTGTGGGGCCTTTGCTGCTGCTGTGCGCCAGGCTGCCTTTTCCCCCGTCGGAAGTATCATTGGCCACTTCTTCTCCCTTGATATTGGTGAAATGCGTGCGGGCAGTGAGGTTGCCTACGGAGATAGTGCGCCGTCCGGTGCCGCCGGTCTCGGTAATGGTGTATTGGGTGTCACCTGCCTGATAGCCCGGTAAAGGCGTGCTGCTGCCGGGCAGGGTATCTACCAATGCCCTGCCGCCCGCGCCGTAACCGCCCCATACGTGAGGGATCGTGCTGTTGGTGGTGGTCCGGATAACATGCGTTGCCACATAAAGGACCGGATTGTCGGACTTCAGTGTGGCGATAAAGCCCATGTATCCCCAGCCGGTGCTGTGTAATATCGCATTGCGGGGCACATCCGCATTGATGAACAGGGTATCCCCGGCCTGCCAGCTTACCGTATCTAACCCGGAGAACATACCGGCAAGCGCCGTGGAATAGTTGCGGGTGGTGGCTATCACATTCCCCTGGTCGTCCAGTACCTTAAAACGCTGGTTCATGTTGCCCGTACCCTGGGTATACATGAGCAGGTAACCTTCCCGCTTGTCGGCTGCAACGCTGTCCAGGGTGAGAATGGTACGCAGGGTG
>JAHBTG010000056.1 GCA_019638695.1 Bacteroidota bacterium
GAGCTGGTCTATGACAATTACTGCCGCCATCGAGGGCTGCCGCTGGCAGATAACCTGGGGGTGCGGGTGCCGCTGCCCAATGTGCCCGTATCGTTTACAGACGGGTGCCTGGGGCCGCAGGTGCAGCATCCGGCACGGCAATGCGGCGATGTGCTTATCCGGGACCGGCATGGTAACTTCACCTACCAGTGGGCGGTAGTGCTGGATGACCTGGCACAGGGTATAAACCTCATCATCCGGGGAGAGGATATCCTGCCCTCCACGGGCCGGCAGTTGCTACTCAGGCAAATCCTTGGCCATATGGCTGTGCCTCGGTTTTATCATCATCCGCTTATTCTTGGGGCCGACGGGCAAAAGCTCAGCAAACGCGATGGCGCCACCGGTATCCGGGAATTGCGGAGAGCAGGCTACAGTGCTGCAGAAGTGCTGGGCATGGCGGCATATCATGGCGGCCTGCTGCCTTCGCCTTTGGCTGTAGCGGTAACAGAACTGGGCGAACTGCTCCCCTGAAGCCGGTCTATTGTTCAAAATCAGCTACCAGGCGGCGCAAGCCCTCCTCAAAGTCTACCGTAACCCGGTAGCCCATCAGCTTTTGCGCATGGCTGATGTCTGCCTTGCTGTGTTTGACGTCTCCCGGGCGGCTCTCGGAGAAGGTGGGAGTTATCCGGGTGCCCAGGATGCGGTTAAGCGCCTCTACCAGTTCCAGCAGGGTATAGCTGCCGCCGCAGGCAATGTTCATGGCTTCGCCTCCTATTCCTTCCGTTTCGCAGGCCATCAGGTTGGCATTGACGTTGTTCTCCACGTAGGTGAAATCCCGGCTCTGGGTGCCATCCCCGTGGATAAGGGGAGACTTGCCCTCTTTCATCAGCTGCAGGAACTTGGGAATAACGGCAGAATACTGGCTGAAGGGATTCTGCCGGGGGCCAAAGACATTGAAATAGCGCAGTGCTACGGCCGGCAGCCCGAATAACTGGTAGTATACGCGGCAGTAATACTCGCCCGTGAGTTTGCTGATGGCATAGGGGCTTTTGGGATTGAGCTTCAGCTCCTCATGTTTGGGGCTTACCTCGGAGTCTCCGTAGACACTGCTGCTGCTGGCATATACAAAGCGGTGCACCCCGGCTTCCAGCGAAGCCTGCAGCAGATTCAGCGTGCCGTTGATATTGACGTTAGTGCTGGTAATCGGGTCGTTGATGCTGCGGGGCACAGAGGGGAGGGCGCCCTGGTGGAGGACAAAGTCCACCCCTTTGACTGCTTTGTTTACAATATGGTAGCTGGAGAAGTCGCCCTCCAGCAATTCGATATCCTGAACATAGGGAAGCAGGTTCTCCCGGCGCCCGGTGGCAAAGTTATCCAGCACACGCACCTTGTGTCCGCGTTTCAACAGCTCTTTGACCAGGTTGCAGCCAATGAAGCCTGCGCCGCCGGTTACCAGGTAGGTTGCCATGAGTATAGATAGGGTAAATGAAAAAGGAAGGCCAAAGTTAAGGGTTAACCGAATAGGTAATGGTCTCGGGACCTGCGATGGGCTGACCGCACATGCGCAACAGCACGCTGATGGTCGCGGCCACATCCCGCTCGCAATAGGCCGCTATGCGGTTGATGTCTCCCTGCTGCCAGAAGATGCCGCTCACCTGAGAGCCGTCTATATCGCTTTTGGGTGTGGGCACTTGTAACAAGGTAGCCAGCAGCTCCAGGGCAGTGAAGGACTTGTAATCGCCAAACTTCCATAGTTCCATGGTATCTATGTGGGGTACTTCCCAGGGCTTCTTGCCGGCTATGTTCAGGCAGTCGGGCAGGGGTAACAGGCCCTGTATCAGGCATCTGCGCGCGATATAAGGCACATCGAATTCTTTGATGTTGTGCCCGCAGAGGAATTGCCAGGGGTATTGGTTGGGCCCCACATTGTGCCGCAGCAACTCTGCAAATTCGCTGAGCAGCGCCCGCTCGTCCTGCCCGTAAAAAGACTTGAAGTGATAGCGGGGCGTTTCCCCTTCAAAGCGCACATACCCGCAGGAAATGCACACAATGCGTCCGAACTCTGCAAAGATACCTGCATGGCCGGCATAGGTCTCCGCGGCTTCTGTTGTGCTTACCGGTTCCCCGGGGTCTTTCCGCAGGATGCGGGCGGCCCGGCGTTCCCAGTGCTTTTGCATCAGCTCCGGCAGCTCGGCATGGCTGGCATGCCCTGCTGCCGTTTCTACGTCCAGAAAAAGAAAACGACTCAGTTCTTTGGGGCTATACATAGCAGTGCTCCGGCAAAAAGGGGATTACGGTTACTTGGCCGTAAACTTACCCGTTTTTTCCAGTTTTACTGCTTCCGGCATGAGGCCATACCCCTTCTGGAACACATCATCCACCTGCATGACCACAGGATAATACCCGTCATCGCCCCACAGTGCGCGCCCGATGGCGGCTTTGATATTGTTCCGGATGAATTTTTCAGAGCGGATATAGTCCTTCTGCACATAAGGCACCTCATGTTCTGCGCCAAAGGTGGTGAACTTGGTCAGCAGGTCTTTGTCTACCTCAAACCGCCTGGCAAAGTCAAATCCATCCTTGTACTGGCTGGCAAAGGCGGGGTTCTGCTCTTTGAACTTGTAGCCAAACTGGGCAAAGACGCGCTTCATGATCAGGTTGGTGAGGTAGTCGCTGGTTTCCGTCGTATCGCCGGGTACAAAGACATCCGGCAATATGCCGCCGCCGCCATACACCACGCGTCCGCTCTGGGTCTTAAACTTGAGGCTGTCTACCTTCTGGATCTTGGATTCGTCAAAGATCTCGCCGTTCTCATAGCGTTCGGCGATCTCCATGTCGTAGTCCTTGCTGTTTTTGTCATAGGGCTTCTGGATGCAGCGTCCGCTGGGGGTGAAATACCGGCTGATGACTACCCGGATGGCGGAACCGTCTGCCAGCATATATTGCTGCTGCACCAGTCCTTTGCCAAAGCTGCGACGCCCTACAATCAGGCCGCGGTCATGGTCCTGCACGGCGCCGGAGACAATTTCCGAGGCAGAGGCCGAGCCCTGGTTGATGAGGATGACCAGCCCGCCCTGCTCAAAATCGCTGATGCGGTTGGTGGCCTCGTGGCGTGTTTTGCTGGAGGCGATGCGGCCTTCCGTATAGGTAATGAGCTGTCCTTGTTTCAGGAAGAAGTCTGCCATCAGGGTGGCTTGCTGCAGATAACCGCCGGGGTTGTTGCGCAGGTCCAGGATAAGGTTCTTAAGCCCCTGTTGCTTGAGTTTGGTCAGGTGCTCTATAAATTCCCGCACGGTGGTTTCTGAGAAACGGTTGACCTTGATATAGCCTGTGGCATCGTCTATCATGTAGCTATAGTCTACGCTGTGCAGGGGTATCTTATCCCGGATGATCTCAAAGCTGAGCAGTTCTTTTTTGCCGCTGCGCTTGATTTTGACCACTACCTTGGTGTCTTTGGCGCCGCGCAGCTTTTTCACCACCTCATTATTGGTCAGCCCCACGCCCGCTATTTTCTCGCCGTCTACTTCTACAATGCGGTCTCCGGCCAGGATGCCCACGCGCTCACTGGGGCCGCCGGATATAGGACTGACTACATAGAGGGTATCGTCCAGGATGTTGAATTCTATGCCTATGCCCTCAAATGCACCTTGCATGCTTTCGTTCACACTCTTCATTTCCACCGGCGGGATGTAGAAGGTGTGGGGGTCCAGCCCGTTGAGCATGCCCTTGATGGCATCCTCTGCCATCTTGTCTGGGTCCGTCTCCTCAAAATAATTATCGCTCACTTTGTTCATCACCTCCTCTATCTTGAGGATGGCGCGTTTGTTGGGCGTTTCTATCTTGAGGTTGAAACCCACCAGCATGCCGGTAACTACCAGCATAAGGGCCGTGAGGGGAAGCAGTAGTTTTCTGGGCATTGCAGTAAGAAATTATGCAGTAACTAGTAAACGGATAAGACAGATTTTAGTTGCGAACAGAAGGCGTGTGCACACTCAGGTGCTTGTGCAGATACTTCCCCAGTATATCGAACTCCAGGTTCACCGTGTCTCCCTCCCGGAGGCTGTGCAGGTTGGTATGCGTCCAGGTATAGGGGATGATGCTCACCCGCAGGGTTTGCGGCAGGTCCTGGGCCACCGTAAGGCTGATGCCGTTGATGGCGATGGAGCCCTTTTCCACCACCAGGTGAGCATACTGGCCAGGATAGGTGATGTAGAGATCCCAGCTGCCTTCCTGGTTGACGATGCGGGTCACCTTGCCTGTGGTATCGGCATGTCCTTGCACAAAGTGCCCGTCCAGCCGCTGGTCTGCCCGCAGGCAGCGTTCCAGGTTGAGGAGCGCACCGGGCTGAAGCTGGCCCAGGTTGGTGCGCTCCAGGGTTTCTTTGATCACGTCCAGCCGATAGGCCTCTCCCGCTATCTCCGCCACCGTAAGACAGACGCCGTTGTGGGCTATACTCTGGTCTACTTTCAGTTCCGTTATGAACGGGGCCTGCACCCAGAGCTGCAGCCCGCTGCCCAGCGGGAGGATGCGCTGCACATGACCGGTGGCTTCTATGATGCCCGTGAACATGGGAAGGGGGGCGTTGGGGAAGAGTTGCGCTTTAGCGAAGTAAAGTGATACCGCCGCTACGTTTCAGGCGGGTTTGTTCAAAGTTATCCAGTGTGAAGTCCAGTACAAAGAAATAGTGACCGGCGGTTGCTTCCTGCCCACTGGTGGTGGTGCCGTCCCATAGTTTGTTGATGTCTGAGCTGGTATAGACCAGGTTGCCCCAACGGTTAAATATCTCTATGCGCAGGGTACGGATAGCCCGGTAGCGGATGGGCACAAACAGGTCGTTAAAGCCGTCGCCATTGGGTGTAAAGACGTTGGGCAGCAGGATGACCGGGCATTTGTCTATACACAGGGGAGGCGCGGGGTTGCTTTCATTGCCCCGGGTGTCGGTTGCACTCAGGTAGAAACACCCGCTGAGGCCGTCGAAGCCCGACTGGGTATAGGTATAGCTGCGCAGTGCCGGATCATTGCTGGTGAAAATAAGCTGCAGCGGCTGGTCAGGGGCTTCTGAATAGTAGACCTGCCAGCTGGCCAGGTCAGATGCGCACTCGAAGTCCGGGTCTCCCCAGCTGAACAGGATGGCCTTATCCTCACACTGCCCGCTGACAGTTATGCTGTCCTGGCCGGGCAGACAGGGCGGGATGGTGTCCCGCGGCTGGTCGCACCGGATCTCGGAGGCATTGAGCAGAGGCTCTGTAATACCGGGCTGCAGGTAGCTGCCTCTGCCCAGTATGTAGTAGCAATAGGTATTGTCCGCACCGGGGGTGTCATCCAGTTCCGGGTCCTCGTCCAGGTAGGTGTGCTGGTGTATACCCGCGCCAAACTGCGTGGCAGGTACGGTGGTTACAAAAGCGAACCCGGGCTGGCCGGGGTTGCGCCGGTAAATGTCATACGCATGGTTGCGCCAGGGCACCTGTTCTCTCCAGATGAGGCGTATGGCGCTCTGTTGCCCCACGGTGGTCAGGTATATGCTGCTGGCCGGTTCGCTGTGTTCTACCGGGTTGCCTGTGGCGTCTGTCATATATACCCTGTAAGTGTAGGGCTGCATCTCCGTATTCAGGCCCCCGTCCAGGAACGTAGTGTCCGGGAGTGGGGAACCCGTCACGGGGTTATGCAGGGTGGTATAGACCAGGTTGCCGGGCCCTGTGCCTCCGAAACCTGCTTGCCGCTCTATACGATAGGTATAGGGCGGGGGAAAAAAGCTGGTATTGATCTGGCTGTAGTCCGGCAGTTGCCAGGAGATACGCATCCGTCCGTTAGCGGCATCCGTGGTTTCCACGCTGTCTATGAGTATTACCGGCATGCTGCGCTGTATCCGCTCGCAGGCCGCTTCACTGGGGCAGGCCGTCATCCCGTTCTGGAACACCGCCACTACCCGGTAGCAGTAGCGGCTGGTGAATGCGAGCCCCTGCCCGTTGTTGTCATCCAGGAAGGTGGTGGTATTCCCGCCGCTGACACTGCCCACACGGGTGTACCCGGCAGGAACGGCGTCGCAGCACACAGTGTCCGTATAGGCAATGCTGTCGTTTGCCCGGTAGATATCATACCCTTGCAGGAAAGACGCACAGGCGTGTGCATCCCAGTTGAGCAGGATGGCACGCGGGCCGGGCGCCGTGACCAGGTTTTCTACTGGTGGCGCCACTACGTTGATCTTGACGATGTGGTGGGCATAGAGCTCGGGGTTCAACCCAAAGTTGTCATGTGCCTGTATATCCAGCTGGTAGAACTGGCGCCGCACCTGTGCGCAGCCCGGCGTCCAGCTGAATATCATGTCCGGGTTGGTATTCGGCGGGTTAGGTGGCGGGTTGTCAAACGGATTGGCAGGATCTGCCGCCGTGGGGTTGCGGTAGCGCACCGGGAAGCTGGTAACCGGCACACGGGTGCTGGAAAACGGGAAATAAAAGTCCAGTTGCGCCGGCGGCGTTTCCTGGAAGGGGCCGTTGAAGCCTTCGCCGGCATTGTTCAGGTAGAAATAGACGCTGTCCCGGTTAAAAGGCATGCCCCCGGCAGATTCATCCGGGTCCCTTGTTTTGATGTCAAATTCCAGCAACTGGCCGGCGGTCACGCAGGTATCGGTGGGTATCTCCGGGTTGAAGATGGGCGGATGATTGGTGCAGGGGCGCACGATAATGGCCATGTCCCGGATGACATAACCGATCAGCCGCCCCCGGCGGTATTCTTCCACCAATATGGAGATATTGTAAGTGCCCAGTTGCTGGGGGGTGTCCCAGCTGACCAGCCCGGTGCTGCGGTCGATCGTGAAGCGTCCGCCAAATTCATTGGGGTAACGGTAATTATTGACGGACAGCGGGCGGGGGATATTCGGCGGCTCATACTGCTGGCAGTTGATGAGGGAAAATACCAGGGAATCGCCGTTGGGGTCAAAAGCGCCGGGGTTATGGGTATACAGGCGGTCTGTGCAGGCTTCTTCCAGGGGATCGTTCAGCAGGCGGGGATTGCTGTTGGGGTCCAGCGGGCTGTTGAGCACCATGGTCTCCACGAAGAAGGCCGTTTCCCCGGGGCGGTCCATATTGCGCACATTATTCTGGCGGGCCACATCAAAGTAACGGAATACATAAAAACCGGGCCCGGGCAGGGTGACCACCGTGCGGTATATATTCTTCTTGATGCCCGGTACAATGAAGATGCCCGAAGGGATCTGCCCATTGCAATAGATGCTGAGCATGGGGCCGTTCTCGCGGGGAATGGGCGCCGTGGTGAGCACGGGATCCAGGTTGCTGCTCCCGTCCCGGTTAAACACCTCTATCACGGCAGTGCACCGGTCTACTCCTGCGGCAAAAGGATCCGTATAGGTAGTAAGTACCAGTTCATACACGTTCGGGGCCAGCCGGGTGGCAATGATTTGCCCCGCCAGGTTGTGTGAAGCCTGAAGCCTGCTCCCTGATAGCCAGAAAAGACAAATGAGTAGACCAAGTAGTTTTGCGTTCACCAGACAAAAATAGCATAGCTTCTACACAAACGATGGTCTTGTGTAAATCATTTCATAACCCCCTGCCAAACGGCTATATTCTTCTGCCGTACCCTGTGAAGTCTTTTGAAAATAAACCAAATGCGCCCGCCCGGTGTTTCAGTATATATGAGAAGTCCTTTCTTCCTTTGTCTGTGCTTGTCTCTTTATGCTCTACCGCTTATGTCCCAGGAAACGAATATCCCCAAAGTGCAAAAAACCGAAGCCGAATGGCGGCAGCAACTTACCGGTTTTGAGTATGACGTCACCCGCTGCAAAGGCACTGAGCGGGCATTCAGCGGTGAATACTGGGATACCAAGACGCCCGGTACCTATACCTGCCGCTGTTGTGGCACATCCCTGTTTCCCAGTGAGACCAAATATGACTCCGGTTCCGGCTGGCCCAGTTTCTGGGCGCCTGCTACAGAGGCCAATATTGCGGAGCATACCGATACTTCATATGGCATGGTGCGCACGGAAGTTACCTGTAGCCACTGTGGCGCTCACCTGGGGCACCTCTTCCCGGATGGTCCCAAACCCACGGGTCTGCGGTATTGTATCAATTCTGCAAGCCTCAAGCTGTTGCCCGAACCGCAGGAGTAAACCCGGCTATCGCTGGCTGTTGCGTTCCCAGAAGCAGCCGTCTGCATAACCCTGTATGCGGTTGTCCAGTGCGGCCAGTTCCAGCCGTTTGAGCGCCAGCAGGCCATAGGATTCCTGCTGTTCTATACCCACGAAATGCCGCCCCAGCTTGCGGGCTACCACTGCCGTAGTGCCGGATCCCAGGAAAGGGTCCAGTACCAGGTCTCCTTCATGGCTGCTGGCCAGCAGGATCTTTGCCAGCAGCTTCTCGGGTTTTTGCGTAGGGTGCTCGGTATTCTCCGGCATGGACCAGAAGGGGATGGTAATATCTGTCCACAGGTTGGAGGCTGCTGTCAGGCGAAACCTGCCTTCTACACTGGTTTCCCAGTCCCGCGGTTTGCCGTTATGGGTATAGGGCGCAATGACCCGCCGGCGCAGTTTCACGGCATCGGCATGGAAGGTGTAGCGAGGCCCTTTGGTGGCAAACCAGATGTCTTCCTGGCAGTTTTTCCAGTTCTTGTGCGATCCGCGCCCCTTTTCCCGTTCAAAGGTGATGCGGTTCTGAATCGTCAGGTGTTGCTCCAGCGCCATCTGCACCACAGCGGATGACCGCCAGTCTGCACAGAAATAGAGAGACCCGCCCGGCCGCAGGCAGCGCACCACCTCCGGCAGCCAGCGGGCTATCCAGGCGGCATAGGCATGCTGGCTGCGCTGGTTGAAGAGCGCCTCGCCAAACTGTTTGGTCAGGTTATAGGGCGGGTCCAGGAATACCAGGTCTGCAAACCCGTCGGGCAGACAGGGGGCCATCTGCAAAAAGTCTGCACAATACACCTGGTCCTGCAGGGTGGCGGCTGCCACAGGTGCTGCCGGGGCAGGTAACAGCAGTTGGCGCAGGCGGGCGCCTTCTTCCTCCGATACGCTGAGGCTGCGGTTCATCGGCGATTTAACTTTTTGCGGGGTAGACTGGTCTGCCATCAGTGCGTAAATTTGTGCGGTAGCGGTAAGAATATCCGGATTGCCAAAGTCTGACAAAAATCATAGTTGTCCAAAGGCAAATCTGCCGAAATTTGCATCATGGAAAGACCTTATCAGATTCTGCTGTACTATTACTTCCGTCCGCTGCAGGAGCCCCAGGCAGTTGTGGAAGCGCAGGAGCGTCTTTGCCGGGAGCTGGGGCTGCTGGGCCGCATCCTGGTGGCTTCGGAGGGGCTCAATGGTACGGTGGCCGGTCCCCGTGCCGCTACCCGGGCCTATATGGAGCATATGCGCGATAATCCCCTGTTCCCGGGCATAGAGTTCAAGGTGGATGACTGGCATGAGGTGCCTTTCCTCAAGTTGCATGTGCGCCTTAAGAACGAGATCGTGAACCTCAGCGCACCCGAGGAGCTGCGGCCCTGGGAAGAATCCGGTGAATACGTGGAACCGGAAGAGATGCGCCGCCTGCTCAGGGAGCAGCCTGAGGATGTGGTCATCCTGGATGCCCGCAGCAATTACGAGACCCGGCTGGGGAGGTTTAAGGGTGCCCTGACGCTCGACATCGATAATTTCCGGGACCTGCCCGATAAACTCCACGAACTGGAGCATCTCAAGGATAAGACCATTGTGACCTACTGTACCGGCGGCATTAAGTGCGAGAAGGTAACGGCGCTGATGAAAAAACGCGGCTTTGAGCATGTGAAGCAACTGCACGGCGGTATTGTGCGCTATGCGCATGAGACCGGCGGAGAAGACTTTGAGGGCAACTGCTATGTGTTTGACGGGCGGGTGAGCGTGCCGGTGAACCAGGTGAACCCTACTGTGATCAGTCCCTGCAGTGTATGTGGTGCCCATACAGTGGAGATGGTCAACTGCGCCAATGCAGACTGTAATGCCCACCTGCTGGTATGCCATGATTGCCAGCAGCAACTGGAAGGCTGCTGCTCCCGCGATTGTATGCACAGCGAACGGCGGCGCGTATACGATGGCAAGGGTATTTATTACCGGGGTGTCAACAGCAAGAAATTTGTGAAAACCGGGAACTGAGGCTGCATATTGATTACCTTTCTCCATGCGATCTACAGTCCTTCTCCTTCACGGCGCTTTTGAGCATGCCGGCAGATATGCACATGTGATCGCTTACCTGGAAGCGGCAGGATACCGGGTGATAGCTCCTAACCTGCGCGGGCACGGTCCGCTGGGTCCCCGTACGGTGCATATCCATGAAGTGGCTGAATATGTGGCTGATGTAAAGGCAGCCCTGCAGGCCGCAGAGGTCTCTCAGCCAGATTTTATCGTGGCCCACAGCATGGGCGGATTGGTTACTTTAGCGGGCCTGCTGCAGGACGCCTGGCAGCCTCAGCGCGTGGTATTGCTCAGCCCTTTCCTGGACACTGCCCGGCCCGTACCCGGCTGGGTGCTGGCTATCGCCACCGGCCTGGACAAACTGGCGGGTGGTCTCAGCCTGCCCACCGGCGTGCAGGGGCGTTATCTCACGCATGATGAAGAGATGCAGCAGAAGCACAAGTCAGATCCGCTGATCCGCAAAAGATTGTCTGTGCGCTGGTACCGCGCCATACGCCGCGCACAGGCCGAGGTGATGGCGCGTGCGCATACCCTGACTGTACCTATAGCCCTGCTCTCGGCCGGGGATGACCGCGTGGTTTCGCTCAGTCGGCAGCGCGCGTTTGCCCAGCGCCTGGCGCCTGGCGTATTGTTGCAGCATCAGATCATACCCGATGCCTACCACGAGCTGCTGAATGAGACGCAGCGCACGGCTATCTTGGAAAAGCTGGTGTCTCTGCTCTCACCGGAGGAACCTGCCTGACCGGTTTCATGCTTCAACACTAGGACTAAGCAAGTACGGAGGTTACTTCACCTACCAGGTGTTGGCCTGTGGCAGAGAGTTCATGCAGGGTGGCAGGGAGCAGGGTATTGCCGGGCAGGGTAGGGGGTACCAGTACCCGTATGTAATTGTCCGTAAGGGCAGTCCGGTAGCCGTCTTCCAGTTTTTGTTCTGTCAGGATAGCGCGGGTTTGCCCCACATGCCGGTTGTAGAAGGCATGCCGTTTCTTTTCGCTCAGCATACGCAGCCGTTCCCCGCGGGCTTCCCGCACGGCTACAGGGACCTCGCCGGGCATGTCGGCTGCCAGGGTATCCGTCCGTTCTGAGAACGGGAACACATGCAGGTAAGTGACCTCCAGTCCGTGCAGGAACTCAAAGGTTTCCTCAAACAGGGCATCCGTCTCCCCGGGAAAGCCGGTAATGACATCGCAGCCGATGGCGGCATGCGGCATGCGGGCTGTAATGTGCGCCACCCGGTCGGCATACAGTTCCCGGCGGTAGCGTCTGCGCATGCTGGCCAGGATGGTATTGCTGCCGCTTTGCAGGGGAATGTGGAAGTGCGGCATAAAGCGCTGTGATTGCGCCACAAAGTCAATGATCTCGTCAGAGAGCAGGTTGGGTTCTATGCTGCTGATGCGCAGGCGGGGCACGGTTAGCCCGGCATCCAGCAGTTGCGCCAGTTGTCGGAAATCCCAGGGCTGTCCTGCCCCGTAATCTCCCAGGTTGATGCCCGTGAGCACGATCTCCTGTATGCCTGCCGCCTGCAGGGCAAGGGCTTGTTCCAGCACCATTTCCGGCTGCGGGCTGCGGCTGGCGCCTCTGGCCAGGGGTATGGTGCAGAAGCTGCATTTATAGTCGCACCCGTCCTGCACCTTCAGGAAAGCCCGGGTACGTTCCTCGGTAGAGTAGGTGGGCACAAAGTCATGCGTATCCTCAATCGCGCAACGGTGCACACTGGTTTGCCGGCTTTTGCGGAAGTCCTCTATAAACTCAAAGATCCGGAACTTCTCTGCCGCACCCAGTACGGCGTCCACACCGGGAATCTCCGCGATCTCCTGCGGTTTCAGCTGGGCATAGCAGCCCACTACCAGCACATAAGCATCCGGGTTCTTGCGCAGGGCCTGCTTCACGGTCTTGCGGCATTTGCGGTCGGCATTCTCCGTTACGCTGCAGGTATTGATCACATACACATCGGCCGCCTGGTGAAAGGGCACCGTCTCAAAGCCCTGCCGCTGGAACTGGCGGTTCAGCGTAGCCGTTTCACTGAAGTTCAGCTTGCAGCCCAGCGTATGGAATCCTACGGTTGGCATGAAGGTGTCGAATGCAGCTGTAAAGATAGCACGACTCTGGGGTTTTGGGATGAATGGTGTGATATCTATAGGCTTAGGCTGTATTTTTACCCTGTCTTATCCGACTAGTTATGAAAAAAATCATCTTATACCGGAGCGCTTTCCTGGTGGCTATCGTGGTCAGCGTATCGGCTTTTGCCCAGAAAAAGGTCAAATCTCCGGATGAGGCGCATACCCTGCTCTGGCGTATAGAAGGGAACGGGCTGAAGAAGCCCAGCTACCTCTACGGTACTATGCACAGCAAGCAGAAGGCCGTATTTGATTTTGGCCCGGAGGTACTGAAAGCGCTGGACGCCTGCGATGTGGTGGCGGGTGAGCTCAAGATGGATATGGGCACCCTGACCAGTGCCCGGGACATGCTCTTTCTGCCCGATGGCAAGACCTTGCGGGATTACCTCACTGCCGGGGAGTATGACAGCGTGGGAACCGTGGTGCAGGCCGTGTTTAAGCAGGAACTGAGCGTCTACGAGCGGTTCATGCCTTTCTACCTGGCCACCCTGATGCAGGGCCGTCACCTGATGGAAGGCGAGATGCCCTATTTCCTGGATCAGTACCTGCAGGAATATGCGACCAGCAAGGGCAAAACATCGGTGGGACTGGAAACGGTGGCCGAGCAGGGCAAGGCTTTTAATGCCGCCGGTCCTGAAGAGCAGGTAAAGCAGCTAATGGATTTTGTCCGCAAGTATGACCCCGCCAAACCCCAGCAGGAAGACTGGAAGAAGATGATGGACCACTATGTAAAGATGGACCTCAAGGCACTGGGCGCTATGCTGGAAGTATCTGCACAGGAGAAAGAAGCCGGCGGACTCGATGCCCGCCAGCTCGAGGCGCTGGTTACCCGCCGCAACCAGGTGATGGCCCACCGCATAGATTCCCTGGCACGTTTGCAGCCCACATTTGTTGCCGTGGGTGCGGCGCATTTGCCAGGCAAAACAGGTATTATAGAACGCCTGCGGGCACAGGGATTCCAGGTAACACCCGTAGCTTTCCAGTTTGACGGCAAAGGCTATGTAGACCTGGCCAAAGCCAAAGCCGCCGCCTGGCAGGACTTTACCAGTGCCGAAGGCGGATACAGCACCCGTTTCCCTGCCAAGCCCATTACTATGGACCGCGAGCAGGACGGCCGCAAACTTGCTATCGTGATGCATGCCGATATGACCGGCACCAGCTATATCGTCAATCACATGGCCCTGGATGCCGAGACCAGGACCCGCCTGGAAAGCGCCGATGGCAAAGCCGAAATGGAGCGCCTGATGACCCAGCGCCTGGCACAGAACGGCATGAAAGGCGAAGTGCTGGCACAAAGTACATTTGAGGCCAATGGCATCAGCGGCCGCCAGCTGCGCATCAAAGTGAGCGGCCTGCTGGAGCAGATCATGGATATCCGCATGTTTGCGCAGGGTGACAAGCTGTATACCCTCATGGTCATGCAGCCTACGGCCAGCCACCAGAAAGCCGCCGCAGATACCTTCTTTGAGGCATTCCGCCTAAACTAGCCACCGGTGGAATAAGGGTTTGGCAGGGCGCTGATGCCGCTCTTGCACAACAGACGTTTTGCTGTAGACCGGCGAAGTAACCTTTGCGAAGGTACTCCGTACACTTCTTAAGAACTCATTATCTGCCGGTATTCCCTGCGGTGAGGCTTATGTTAAGTGTCAGGCACTTATTGACAGTTATTGCACTGCTTGACATAAGTAAACCGGAGGTTGTGATTAAGTGAGCAGCTAGTGAAGCAGGTTCGTTATCTATTTTTAACATGGAAAAACTAATCACCAGGTATCATGAGCACATTATTATCTATACTGCTCTTGCTCCCCCTCTTCACCTTTGCAGATACTGATTCCGAAGGAGAAAACCGGGCGCCCAAGCGACACCAGGTGGCCGCCTGGTTCTTTGCAGACTGGGTGGGCCGCTATGAAAAACCGGTGCACTACCAGGGCCAGATGCTGGCTTATGAAGTGCTGGACGTGCAGATGGTGCAAGGCCAGCTAGTCATGCAGTCTTACCTGGAATATACAGGTGCCCGCCACCCGGTTCCCAAGGCATTACGCGAGCTCTATCTCCTTACCTATGACCGCGAAAGCCGCACAGGAAGGTATATCAGTCATGCCAAAGGCACCGATGCCCGGCCTTATGCCCCTATCTATTATTATTTCCTTATTTCTAATGACGGCAAGCAGTTCTCTATTAAGGAGACAGACCCGGACGGGCAGACCACAGGATCGCTGCTGACATACCAGCGAAGGGATTTTTAGTTCAATGGCTTTTGGAATATAAAGGGCAGCTTTCCGCAGAGAGCTGCCTTTTTTGTGCATACTCCTGTCCCTGCAAGTGTTTCTTGGAGCAGTGATTTACCCGGGATTTTGCGCGGAAGTACCCGCAGGATTGCGGCAGGTGGCGGAGCGTCGTACCTTTGTCGATATGGATAATAGTCAAGTCTGGTTTATTACCGGTTGTTCACAGGGGCTGGGGCTGGTCATTGCAGAACACGCCCTGGAGGCCGGTCATCGTGTAGTGGCCACTGCCCGCCGGGTGCAAAGCCTGGCGCCCCTGGCCGCCAAGTATGGCGATCGTGTGAAACCCTATCAGTTTGATGTGGATGTCTGGGAGGACAGTGCCGTGGTGGTAGACCTGGTCATGCAGCAATTCGGCCGCATAGATGTGCTCGTCAACAATGCCGGTTATGGGTTGGAGGGGGCTTTGGAAGAGCTCACACAGGCCCAGATCCGCCGGCAAATGGAAACCAACTTCTTTGGCCTGACGGCCTGTGTGCAGGCTGTGACACCCGTTATGCGCGCGCAGGGCAGCGGCTGTATCTTTAATATAAGCTCTATTGCCGGCATGCGCGGCACCAGGGGTATGAGCCTCTACAACGCCAGCAAGTTTGCCGTAACGGGCCTCACGGAAGCCTTGGCGGGTGAACTGGCGCCCTTTGGTATCCGTGTGGCCTGCGTGGAGCCCGGTCCTTACCGCACCAACTGGGCAGGGCCCAGCCTGCACAAGAGTGAAGCCATGACGAAACAAGATCCTGGCAGTCCCTATGCCGAGCAGAATGCCTGGTTAGCCGGTATCATGTCCGGTCATGACGGGAAACAACCCGGAGACCCTGCCCAGCTGGCCGCAGTGTTGGTGCAGGCCGCTACCCTGGACAAACTCCCTGTTCATATGATCTTCGGAGATGAAGCCATCCAGATCTGGCAGACCAAGATGGAGCGTTACCAGGACCCTGCTTTTCTCAGCACCTACCCTCATCATAAACGCACAGCCGTCTAGCCTATGAAGCGCACCTTTTACTGGGGACATATCTTTAAATATGGATTTGCTGCTGCAGGCATCAGCACGGCCGTCCACTACCTGTTCTATCTCACGGGCTGGAGCTTTACGCATTCGCTCAGCGGACTCCTGCTGATGATGGCCCGCATGTTCTTCCTGTTCCTGGTCATGCTACTGGCCATATCCCGCCTGCGGCAGCAGGCAGAAGTGATGAACTTCTTTATGGTGGCTACCCATGTGCTGCTGATGCACCTGGTGGCGGCAGCCTTTCATATCGGGTATGATGCGTATTTCTATCACCAGGTAGATCCCCAATATGATTACAAGGTATACTCAGTGGCCGTGAAACAAACCGAGAAGAACCTGGCGGAATCCCGGGAAATGAAGAATCCCAAGCTGATAGCAGACTTTGAGGCCCGTCTTGCACAGGTAAAAGCTCTGCAGGCCAATGCCGCGCAGGGCCCGCAACCCATGGGGCAGATCATCCAGGGCGAACTGCGCACCTTTCTCTTCCAGGGGCTGGTGAATGCGCTGATCCTGGGCCTGTTCTTTGGCGTGATGCTGAAACCGGCGGCGGTGGATACCAGTGTGGGCGCTGAGGTCATTTACCAGGCGCCTGTCGAACCGTCGCCTCTCAAGGAATTACCCCTGAAGGATCCTGAGAAGGGTGCGGCCAATACTCCCAAGACTTAAACGGGCGCAGTTTGTTATCCATGACAGGCAACCTTCTCACTGCTGTACCACAGGCTGCCCGGTATCTTCTGGACGGCCAACTGGTCGCCATTCCTACCGAAACGGTGTATGGACTGGCCGGGAATGCCCTGGATGCGGCCGTGGTGGCAGAGATATTCCGGGTGAAGAACCGCCCCAGTTTTGATCCGCTTATTATACACGGGCACAGCCCGGAGCAACTGTTTGCCCTGGCTGCAAGTGTACCTGCCGGGGCCCGGCAACTGGCGGATGCTTTCTGGCCAGGTCCGCTGACGCTGTTGCTACCCAGAGGCCCGGAAGTGCCGGACCTGGTGACTGCCGGCAGTCCGTTTGTGGCGTTGCGGGTTCCCAGGCACCCGCTGACACTGGCATTACTGCGTAGCCTGCCTTTTCCGGTGGCAGCTCCCAGTGCCAACCCTTTTGGGTATGTGAGCCCTACTACTGCACAGCATGTGGCAGACCAGCTGGGAGACCAGATTGCCGGAATACTGGATGGTGGCCCCTGTGAAGTGGGCCTGGAAAGCACCATAGTGGGTTTTCCGGACGGTAAGCCGGCTATCTATCGCAGGGGAGGGATCTCCCAGGAAGCCATAGAAGCCTTGCTGGGGTTGGTAGAGCAAGCGCCGGCCAATCCCTTGCCGGTGGCGCCCGGTATGCTGGCCCGTCATTATTCCCCTGCCACTCCGCTGATATTGGGAGATATCCCCGCCTTGCTGGCCACAGCACCTGAGCCGCATAAAGTGGCTGTGCTTTCGTTCTCCCGGCCCTATAGGAGCGGGTACCCCCAGGATATCGTCCTGGCCCCGGATGGTCAGCTGGCCACAGCTGCCCGCCACCTGTTTGCGGCGCTGCGTACACTGGATGCTTCCGGTATGGTGCAGATCATTGGAGAATGGTTGCCGGACGAGGGCCTGGGCCGGGCTATTAATGACCGGCTGCGCCGGGCCGCCGCACAGGATACGATAGGACTATGAACGACGATACCCTCTACCTGCAACGAGCCTGTGACCTGGCTACCCGTGGGGGTGCCGCTACCCGCACTAACCCCAACGTAGGTGCTGTGATCGTGTATGAAGGCCGTATTCTAGGGGAGGGGTATCATACTGCTTATGGTGCCCCCCATGCCGAGGTGGAGGCTGTGCGCAGTGTGCCTGCTTCTGAGGAACCTCTGCTGGCGCACAGCACATTGTATGTGACCCTTGAGCCCTGCTGCCACCAGGGGAAGACCCCTCCTTGTGTAGACCTCATCCTGGAGAAAGCCATTCCTCGTGTGGTGGTGGGTTTGCAGGACCCTGATCCCCGTGTGGCAGGCAAGG
>JAHBTG010000057.1 GCA_019638695.1 Bacteroidota bacterium
CTCTGACCGCCAGCTGCAAACGCTGGCCAGTATGTCGGGCAACCGGCACCTCACGCCCCTGGAGCGGCAGCGAATCCGCCAGCATATGGGCCAGTACAACTACTATACGGCTTCCCTGCAGATCAAATCGCTCACCGCTTGCATCCGCACCCGCAGCCAGGCTTTCTAATGATTTCTCTATACCCTAAAAATATTCCCATGTCATCTCATTCTCATACCCCTGCACTGCTCCCTATTGGCACCACTGTAAAGGTCAACTGCTACCTGGGCCGCATTACGGATGTGGTCACCGGCATAGAAACCCAGGACCCTGTGACCAAGGCTACCGTAACGGTACCGCTCGCCAATCCTATCTATCATATTCAGCTGAGCCTGCGCAAAGCCTACAAACGCGTGGAACATGCCCAGTACATCTGGTTGCGCAAAGGCCGCACCCAGCTGCGGTTGTTCCCGGATGAATTTGAAGTGGTAGCGTTGCCTGCTTTTATGGATACCCGCCAGGTGATCCGCCGGTTTAGCACTCGGCCCAGCCAGCCTGTTTTTAGCAAGCTGGCACGTTCGGTATGAACATTTAGGTTACCCTCTGCCTGAGGGGCATTGCCTAGAAGCTCCAGATGAGTCCTGCGGTAGGCATAATGGGCAACTGGTCTACCCGCTCATACAAAATGCGGTCGAAGTAAAAGATGTTGTTTCGGTTGTAGACGTTCAGCACATTGAGATTGACTTCCAGCACTTGTGATTTGCCCAGCAGGAAACGGCGCTTGACAGAGATATCGAAACGATGGTAGTAGGGCAGGCGTGCGCCGTTGTAGTTGCCGGAAAGCAGTACGCCCAGGGAGCCGTTCTGGCCGGGGAGGTCTGCCTGGCTTCCGTTGGAATAAAAGTTCAGCTTTTCAAACAGGCCCTGGGTTTGTGTGAAAGGGAAGCCGGAGCCCAGCGTCCAGCGTGCGGAGACATCCCATTTGTTTTCCAGCTTAGTGCCTTTCTCCCGGTGGCGGATCTCGCCGCGGTTAAGGGCTGCTACCAGGTTTACCGTATGCCTGCGGTCCCACACAGGATGGTAGGTAATGGTGCGGTCATCCCGTTCATTGAAAGCCCAGCCATAGGTGCCATACAGGTATAACCCGCGTTTGCGATAGCTGAGGATCACATCCGCACCATAGGCACGACCGGTTTCGGTAATAAACTCGGGATCTTCCGGGAAGATACGCTGGCGGTTGACATTGGTCAGCTGGCTGAAATCCTTATACCAGCCTTCCAGCTTTAGCTCTGTATTGGTTAACAGGTCTACCTGTAGTCCCAGCATATAATGCGTACCTACCTGCAGCGAATGCTGCAGTTGACGGCCCGGCACATTCTCCGGAGAGGCCAGGTAGCCCTGGAACAACACCACTACGTCCCGGTCTGATACCGTAGACATCAGATTCTGGGTATAGAGCCCCCACATGCCCTGCAGCGAAAAGCCCCTGAAGTTGAGCTTGGCGGCCAGCCGCGGTTCTGAGGAAAGGTAGGTATGGTCGTTATAATAATGGAAACGGATGCCCGGTTCCACTACAAGACGGGAGAAATAATTGACCTCGCCATTGGGCAGGGTAGTGCGCTTCCTGAATACCTTGCGGTAGTTGAAATATCCCGCAAATTCGGTGTTGTTGTCTTCGTTCTGGGTAGTGAGCCCCAGGCTGTTGGCATATTCGAACTCCGTGCGGAAGCCCAGCATCTGCATGCCGAAGCTGAATTCGTCTACGCTGTTGAGCAGGTAGGCAAAGTTGAGCCGGCTGTTGAACCCGCCCACTTCGCTGTAACGCGGGAAGTTGTCTACGGCATCGTTCTGCTCCGTGCGGTAGTTGGAGATGCCCAGGCTCCCGCTGAATACCAGGTTTGTATTTTCGGGTAGCAGGGTAAAGGACATTCCGCCGCCATTGCTCCGCCAGTTGTAGCTGGAGGGATAGGAAAAATTTACGTTGTCCTGCTGGCGGAACCCGAAGGCGTTAAAGCGGTTGACACCGTTGCCCAAAGAGACTTTGCCATACAGGTCCAGGAAGTTGAAGGGCAATCCCATCGGCTTATTGGCGTAGCTATACAGGTTCTTGGCCGTCTGGTCCATATAGAGCGTGCGGGCAGAAAGGAGCCAGCTGCCATTGGACAGGTTCTTGCCGCGCTTGGGCAGCAGCGGCCCTTCCAGCAATAGCCCGCTGGTGAGGGTATTGGTGCTCAGCTTCCCTTTGAACTCCCGGAAACTGCCCGGGCGGGTCTGGATGTTCATGATGCTGGAGACCCGGCCCCCATACTGCGCCGGGAATCCTGCCGAGTGCACGTCCACCTCGCGGATATACTCCGGATCGAATACACTGAAGAGACCGATGCTGTGGAAGGGGTTGTAGATGATCACCCCGTCCATAAGGGTCATGTTCTGCACCGGGGTGCCGCCCCGGATATAGAGTTGCCCGCCCTGGTCCCCTGTAAAGACTACCCCCGGCAATACCTGCAGATACTGGCTCAGGTCCGGGCTGCCCAGCGAGGGCAGGCTCATAATGTCTTTGGCAGAGATCTTGGTGACCCCTGCATCCGGGCGGTTGCGGTTGATCTCGCCATGCACTTCTTCGATCACCATCGTTTCCAGCTGCATGGTTTGCAGGTAGAGACTGAGGGTGAGTACGCGGCCGTTTTCGATAACTACATCCTGGTACAGGGTGTCATATCCAAACAGCGATACCCGCAGGCGGTAATTGCCGGCCGGTATTTTGTTGATGGCAAACAGGCCGTCACCGTTAGTGAGGGCGCCTAGCTGCATGGCCGGGATCTCCACCAGCGCCCCTATCGCACCCAGTCCTTCTTCGTCCAGTACAGTGCCCCGCACAGTACCTTGTCCCCATACTCCGCCGGGGAGCAGGCATATACAGAGGAATCCCAGCAATATCCGCATAGGCGGCTAAGATACGCTTTTGAGATGAATGCTATAGGTTTAAGCGCTTATCTGAACAGATAGCCGCACACCTTTGTGCGCCAATGGTATTTATTCGAAATTTATCTGCATGAAAACCCTTCTCATCCTCTTGCTGGGATCTCTGCCCTGGGCAGCCCTTGCGCTGCCTCCCGCTTTTGTGCCCAATGTAGGACAACTGCGAGACCACACCGGGGCGGCTCTGCCACACATAGATTATATGCTGCAACTGCCGGAGGTGCAGATATTCCTGGGCAAAGGTCAGATCCATTATGTACTGCGGCAGTCCCGCGCCACGGACGTGGTGTGCTGGCGTGTGACGTTGCAACTGCCCGAGGTTTCTGCGGCTGCCTGGTGGGATGCTCCGGTAGCTGAAGCCGTGCCTTATCACCTGGGCATGGTGTGGTCCGGGGGTGTGCAGCATGGGGTGGCGGCGTATACACGGCTTACGTTGCGCAATGTGCAGCCCGGGACAGATATGGTCTTTGCCATAGGGCCGGACGGCCAGTTTAAGTATGATATCCATACCCATAGCGGGGCCTTGGCACATCTCCGCTGGACGGTGCAAGGCGCCACACCGGAGACCGCAGGTACGCTGCTGCACCTGCCTACCCCCCTGGGCACACTTACCGAAGAACTGCCTGCCGCCTGGTGGCAGGACGGGCAGCCGGCACAGTTGCGCTGGCATGCGCAGGGCGCTTCGCTGGGGTATATACTGGACCAGGCCTCGCCTCCGGCCGCTAAACAACTGGTCATAGATCCGCTCCTGCGGCGGTGGGCTACCTATATGGGCGGGAGCGGTGATGATGCTCTTAAGGCACTGGCCTTCTTCCCCAACGGGGATTATGCGTGGGGGGGCAGCACGGCCAGTGCCAATTTTCCTGCACAGGCAGGTGTGCTCACCACTTACCAGGGCGGATTGAGCGATGCCATCCTGGGACGCTCCAATGCCGCGGGTACGGTGCAGTGGGCTACCTATTATGGTGGATCTTTATCCGAAGAGATTACAGCAGTAACCGTGGATAGCCTGGGCCGTATATGGGCGGCCGGCCGCACCAGCAGCCCGGAATTCGTGGTATTCGATGGTTTCGATATGACCTTTGGCGGACTGGAAGACGGCTTCCTGCTCCAGTTCCTGGGCAATGGCACCTTCCGGCGGGGCACTTTTCTGGGCGGTAACAGCCTGGATGCCGTTCATTCCCTGCAAGCCACCCCGGACGGCTACCTGCTGGCCGGGGGAACTACCGGCAGCGCGGATTTTCCTGTTATGGGCGCGCCTGCCGTCGCTTACGGCGGCGAAACGGACGCCTGGATAGGTAAGTTTGATACCACCGGGCACCCGCTGTGGATCCGCTGGCTGGGCGGGAGCGGCTATGACCAGGGACTGGCGCTGGCGGTGGACAGTACCGCTGCCCGCTACTACCTGGCCGGTACCACCCAAAGCACAGACCTGCCCCAGACCGCCGGCCGGGCTCAGCCGGACAATGCCGGGATGCAGGATGCTTACCTGGCCTGCCTGGATAGCGCCGGGATACTCCTCTGGGCTACCTATTGGGGCGGTTCTGACGAATGCCACGGCACTGCGCTGGCCCTGGACAGCCTGGGGCGTCCCCACCTGGCGGGTTATACCTTCAGTCCGGATTTTCCTGTGCGCAATCCCTGGCAGCCGGCACGCGCCGGTACCGGGAGCGAAGGGTTTGTGGCGCAATTCGATACGCTGGGCCAGTGCCGCTGGAGCACTTACCTGGGCGGAACGGATTTTGATTTTATCTATGGCATGGCACTGAATCCCCGCCAGGGGACGGTGTATGTGACCGGCCGCACGGCCAGCACGGATTTCCCGGTGGCAGATGCCGGTTTCCTGGGAAGCTACCGGGGCGGAGACTGGGATGCCTTTGTGGCCGAACTCGATAGCCTGGGCGCGCTGACCACTGCCTTGTATTATGGAGGCACAGGAGACGACGAAGGGCTGGCCATGGCCAGCACGGCCACCCGCACCCTGCTTGGCGGGCGCACGGGTAGCAGCACAGGATTCCCTGTGCTCAACGCCTGGCAGTTCTTTTATGCCGGCGGCAGTGCAGATGCCTTTGTGGTGGCCTGGGACTACAGCAGTACTCCCACGCTGCGTTCGCCGGTACGCACATCTACGGGCAGGCTCCGGGTGTGGCCGCAGCCGGCTGCCGAACAGGTGCAGCTGGCGCTGCCGCAGGGGCAGGTGGCGGTCTCCTGCGAGGTCTACGATGCCCTGGGGCGTTGTGTGCAAACCCATACTGCCACTAGCAGTGTGCTTGTGCTGCCAGTGGACCGTTTAAGCCCCGGCTTGTACACAGCGCGGGTGCATACACAGCAAGGGACTGTGCTGGGCGCGCGTATAGTGGTGGGACGGTAAACGGCTGTTTACCAAATGCGTGGCATTTTGAAGGATTTGCCGCTTTGTTATGGCATTTCAATCAATCGTGTAAAAATACATGCACGTTGTATTGTATATTGCTTTTTGTTTGTTGTTCATTACAACCCAGATCTTAAATCTTCCGCCAAATGTTATTACGGTACCTTTTGCTGTTCTGTTTGCTCATTCCTGCCTGGGGACATGCGCAGGTGTTTTTCACGGAGAATTTTGATGATGCCGGTGCCGCCTCCCGCTGGAGGATGGAAGCTGCGCCCGGCAGCAAATCCAATCCCACGCCTGCAGGGATTACCGGGCTAAACTATAACCCGGGAACTGCCAACCAGGCCTGCCATAACTATTGGGTCATCAATAACTACCACACGCCCAATACCACTCCTACGGGCAGTGGCCCCAATCCTAACTGTGGCGGCTCTTCTGCTACCAATCGCAGCCTGCACATTACATTCCCCAATCTTGCAGATTGCTACCCCTCTGATCTCACCAGGCCCACGAACATAGATATTCAGAATGTAACGGGTACCATAGACCATAGTGTGTCAGATAGCTATATCTGGAGCCGTTTTGGCCAGCCGGTTAACCGGGATGAGATCCTGAGCGCTACTGACCAGATGGCCAGCATGACTGCCGGGATCAGTACGGTAGGCCGTTGTAACCTGGTATTGCGTTTCCGCGCCTATTTCGGTGGGGATCTGGGCGAAAATGATGACCCTTTCTACAGCCCGCTTACCGACCGCAGTGTGCTGTACAGCATAGACGGCGGGGTTACCTGGAAGATGCTGGTGAAAGATATCTATTTTAACCAGCAGACTTCCGGAGCCTGCAAACCCTGGGATACCATATCTGTGGGCCTCCCGGCAGAGTGTGATAACCGTGCTGATCTGCGCCTCGCTTTCCGCTGGCGCAATGCTATGAACCCTAATGAAGACGGTTATTCCGGTTCCCGGTTCTCCTCTTACAATATAGATGATCTTACGCTGGAGCAGGCGCCTGCACCCGTGCCCAATTTTTCTGTACTGCTGTTCACTACGGTTTGCCGCACAGAAGTGGTGTCTCTGCGGGATGAGAGCAATACCTTTGGCGCAATGCCTACCTATACCTGGAGTATTACCCCGGCTACGTTCTCCTATGTCAATGGCACCAATGCCAACAGTAAGAACCCCGAAGTGGCGTTTAATGCGGCCGGGAATTATAGCATAACGCTCACGCTGTCTAATGGCTGCGGGCTTTCGGTGCCGGTCACCCGCACCAACTACATTACGGTCAATCTGTGTACGCCCAATACTAATTTTTACAGCAATCTCCAGGAGGTGTGTGCTATCACGCCCTCCCCGGTTGCCGGCTCGCTTACCCAGGTGATATTCAGTAACAATACTACTTCCTTCCTTCCGGTCACCAGTTATAGCTGGAACTTTGGTGCAGGCGCCAGTCCGGCTACAGCTACCGGAGCCGGTCCGCATACCGTTACCTATGCCAGCACGGGCGCCAAGAACGTAGTACTGACAGCCGTGAATGCAGACGGCAGCCGCGCGGAAACCAAGAACGCTTATATCAACGTCAAAGATTGCCAGTGCGCAACTGGTGGCGGAGGCTCCGGTACCGAAGTGGAGATCTGGAAAGAAACCTTTAACGGAGGCAAAGGCAGCTGGACCTATAGCGCTGCGGGTGGTTTATTTGGCCCCAATGGCTGGGTGGTGAACAACAACTATGGCTGTTCTTTCGGAAACCCCAGCGGGGTGACCCAACCCGCTGCCATTACCAATCCCAACACTAATTTCCTGCATATCACGGCCGGGGGATTTGTGAGCAACGGTTTTTGCTACAGTGCCGGTGTGGGAGCCTCGGGACCCGCTGTTTCGCCTGCCATTTCTACCCTGGGACTTACCAGCATCAAGATATCCTTCTGGTACCGCCGTAACCAGGGGAATTGCACCGTAGCGGTGAGTGGAGATGGCGGCTCCACCTATCCCTTCACTCAAAGCCTGCCTGCCAATTCATCCTGGCAGAAAGTGGATCTCAATAGTGTGTCCGGTATTGATAATAAGTCTGATATCCGGATCCGGTTCACCTGGCAGGATCAATCCAGTAGCGACCCCCCGCTAGGTATTGATGAGATCATTGTGACGGGCACTTCCGGTAGCGGCGGTGGCGCAGATGGCGTGTTTACCTGCCCCGTCAGCGGTCCGTTATGCCTGGGCCAGGCCATTACAGTACCTTTCAATGGCCAGGGCACGTTCAATGCCGGTAATACCTTCACGGCCCAGCTCTCCAATGCCAGTGGCAGCTTTGCTTCACCCACTACCATAGGTACGCTAAACCAGTCTGGCACCAATCCTACGGGCCTCACCATCAACGCCACCATTCCTGCCGGTGCTGCCGTGGGGAATGGCTACCGTATCCGTGTGGTGAGCAGCAACCCGGTGATGACCAACCTGGAGGACAACCGGGAGGATATCCGCCTGATAGACCGCCCCGTGGCCCAGACCATCAGTGGAGATGCTACTGTATGCCTGGGGGCTTCGGGCGCAGCCTATAGCGTGCCCGCTGCGGTTGCCGGTCATAACTATGTATGGAGCATCAGCGGTGCCGCCACGGGTAATATTACCACGGGCCAGGGTACCCGCCAGGCGGCCATTACCTGGACGGGCGCCGGCACGGCCACCGTCACGCTGCGCGAAACCAACAACTGCGGCTTCAGAGATTATACATTCGCCGTCAATGTGCTGACGGCTGCTCCTGCGCCCAACCCCGTACAGGGCTTGTCCGAGATCTGCCTGGCCACGCCCACGGCTACCTATACCGTGGCGCCTACTGCAGGATCCGCCTATACCTGGACCGTAACCAACGGCTCCATTACGTCCGGTCAGGGAACCCCCAGCATCAATGTCACCTGGTCTACGGCGGGCATTGGCGAAGTGCGGGTAGTGGTCAGCAACCCCTGTGGTGCGGCTACGCCCACCCAATCCCTGGGTATAAACATTACCAGCGGAATGACCGCAGATATGACCGTCAACGGTCCTTCTACCCTGCTGGTGAGCGAAGCTGCCGGTCCGCATTCCTACTTTGTGGGGTATCAGCCCGGTATTGCCTATACCTGGTCTATCAATCCGCCCGGCAGAGGCACCATCCTTTCCGGCCAGGGTTCCAATGGTGTCAGCATCCAGTGGAATGCTTCTGTGGGCACCGCCACCCTTTCCGTATCGGCAAGTCCCGGAGGCAGCTGTCCCGTGGTTTCCAATGATACCGTTATCTACATTATCAATCCTACCAGTATTCACTCAGTAGCTTTGCCGGCCCAGGCTTGCCAGGGCAGCACGGTGAACCTGACCTTTGCCACCACAGGCGGTGCATTTGATGCGGGCAACCGTTTCTATGCCGTCTTTACGCAGGATACGACTCAGTGGGTAGAAACTTTTGCCGGGAATATTGCTCTTTCCGGCAGCAACCTGGCGCCTCCTGCAGCCACTATCCCCGTAACGGTGCCTGCCAGTCTGCCTGCAGGTAAATACTACTTCCGAGTGCGGAGCTCCCGCCCGGCGCTCACCAGTGTGCAGCCCGGCAAGATAGATAGCCTGGTAGTGGTGGCCCTGCCTTCGCAAGGTACCCTGGCGGCCAGTGAAACTGCCTTGTGCCAGGGGGAAACGGTAGATTTCACCTTCACCGGCGCTGTGGCCGGGGTAAGCTACACCTTGCAGCGGGGCGGTAGCGCCCTGGCAGGGCCCACTGTGGCCACAGGCAGCTCGGTCAGTTTTGACGATGTCACGCAATCTCCCGGCACGGCCACTTATCGTGTAGTGGCGGATGTGGCGCCCTGTGCTACCACCACCGTATCCTCGGATGTATCGGTGACGGTGAATACGCCCCCGTCCACAACCTTTACGCTGACGGCCAGCCCCACCACGCTCTGTCCTTCGCAGACGCTTTCCCTGACGTTATCGGGCTCTGAATCGGGTGTGAGCTATCAGCTGCTGGCCGATGGCAACCCCGTGGGTACCGCACAGAACGGTACCGGAAGTGCGCTCACCTTCTCTCCGCCTTTGCCTGCGGCCGGCACGACCACTACCTATTCGGTAGCGGCTACCCGCACCTCTTGTGCTACGGTTTCGCTGGGCAGTGCCTCGGTAGACCGGGTAGCCACGCCTCCTAATGGTACCCTGACGGCTTCTGTGACCTCTGTCTGCCTGGGGGATGATGTGGACTTTACCTTTACCGGTGCTGTAGCAGGCCAAGGCTATACCTTGCAGCGCGGCGGTACGGATCTGCAGGGTCCTGTGACGGCTACAGGCACTACAGTTTCTTTCCCCGGTGTATTACAGGCTGCCGGCACGGCTTCCTACCGTGTAGTGAGCGATATGCCGCCTTGTCCTGAGGTGGTGGTGTCTGCAACGGTAGATGTGCAGGTGGTGAGTCCGCCGCTGGCTACTTACTCGCTTACTGCCGCCCAGGCCCAGCTGTGCCCCGGCCAGAACCCTGCGCTTACCCTCTCTGGTTCGGAAACGGGAGTGAGTTACCAGTTGCTGGCCAATGGCAGTCCCGTGGGTCCTGCACAGAACGGTACCGGTACATCGCTCACATTTACTCCCCCTGTTGTTAACGGCACTACCGTTTACCGGGTGCGGGCTACCCGCGCCGGTTGTCCGCCGGTGGAGATGGGCAATACCACCGTTAATGCCGTGACCAGCCTGCCTGCGCATAGCTTCCAGATGACGCCTTCTCCCGTGCAGATGCTGGAGCAGGTGACCATTACACCCTTCTTTAACGGAGGAGTGCCTACTACCGTAGTCTATCATATCAACCCCGGTAATATAGCGCTCACGCCGGCCAGCCCGGAATCTACAGTGGCCTATACGTTCCCGGAGGCCGGTACTTACACGGTTACCCAGACGATATCTTCAGGGAACTGTACTTCCACCGTCAACCAGTTCCTGCAGGTAGTGAAACCGGCGAATGCCATTATCCTGCCTACTGCATTCAGCCCCAATAATGACGGGTTGAATGACCGGGTAGAGTTCGATGCCGGGTCCGTACAGAGCTTTCATTTTATCGTGTTTAACAGCTGGGGTGTTGCTGTGTTTCAGACTATCAACTCGCGGGGTGCCTGGGATGGCCGTATGCATGGTATGGACTTGCCCGAGGGGGTTTATCTGTATAAGTGGGAACTCGTAGACCTGCTGGGTAAAAAACGTTCCAATGCAGGTACGATTACCCTGATCCGTTAGGTATCCGGTTTGCAAGAAGAAAGAATGACCCGGGCACTTTTCCTGCAGGAAGGTGCCCGGGTTTCTTTTAACTAGGCTTATGCACCTGCATTCCAGCCTTCTTCGCCTATAAGCGGGACGAACTTAAAGGTTTTGTGCGATTCTTCACTCCAGCTATCCGGGCCTGTGCGGGTGATGCGCAGCATGGTTTGGGTAGTTTGCGTGCCCACGGGGATCACCAGGTGGCCCCCCACCTCCAGCTGCATCCTCAGGCTTTGCGGCACCGCAGGCGCACCCGCAGTGACCACTATGGCGTCATAGGGGGCATATTGCGGCCAGCCCTTGGTGCCGTCGCCCAGACGCAGCCACAGGCGGTAGCCCAGCCGCTGTAACAGTTCCTTGGCGCTGCGGTGCAGTTGCTCACTGCGTTCTATGCTGAAGACCGCGGCGCCTATGGCGCACAGCACGGCCGCCTGGTAGCCGCTGCCGGTGCCTATCTCCAGCACCCGGGGGTTACGGGCAGGCAGCGCCAGCAGCTCTGTTTGCCGTGCCACGGTAAACGGCTGGCTGATGGTCTGGCCATCTGCAATAGGCAGGGCTATGTTCTTGTAGGCCATGTCCTGCAGGGTACTATCGCAAAACAGGTGGCGGGGCACCTTGCCTATGGCTTCCAGCACCCGTTCGTCGGTAATGCCTTCCTTGCGCAATTCTGCCAGTAGCCGCTGGCGCTGGCCTTGCATTTTGGGAGGGTCCGGGAACAGGGGAGGATTCATCAGCCAAAAGTAAGGACTCTGCCGATGAGCGCCCGGTAATCTTGCCAACGCCAGCAGCCGTCAGACCAGTCGCCGCTGTAGCGGTCTGTGAGGCCGATGTTCACGTATACGTACAGGACCAATACGGCTATGGCCAGACCCCTGGCTGTTCTGCGCAGCGCCAGCACCTGCTGCACTACCATGGCCAGAGGAATGGCCAGCAGGGTATAATATTCGATAAAGGCCCTGTAGCCGAACGAGCCGCCAAACCACCACATCCACCAGGCTGCACATACATACCAGGTGATGAGCCCTATGATGACCAATGTGGAGGCTTGTGCGCGGTGTGTGTTCCGCAGGTATACCAGTCCTCCCAGGGCCACGGCCATCAGCGGCGTGTAAGTGAGCCAGCCGTTACGCACACTGAAGAGCACCTGCAGCAAACGGGGCTGCCCCAGGTGGTGAAAGCCCTCTTCGCTGTACGTCCAGTACAGCCAGTATCCGCTCACATGTTTCCAGTAGATAAGCTGGGGCAACCAGGCCAGCAGTGCACCCGCCAGGCCGGCCAGCAATAAGGGAACTGCATGCCGGCGCCAGTGCGCATGAGCGGCCGGGTGGCTGAGGAGCCAGCTGAGCGGCCACAGCGCAATGACGCCGTTGGTAGGACGAATCAGCAGGATAAAACCCAGGACAAAGCCCAGCAGCAGGCTGCGTCCCACGGTAGGCGTTTCTATCCAGAGGGGAGTACCCCAAAGCAGGAGCGCGAACAGGCAAAAGCTGTAAATATGGCTCATGCCGGGCTCTCCGCTGGCATACCACAATAACTGGGTGCCCAGCCCCACCAGCAGCACTGTGCCGCGCGCCGCCAGGGGCGAGACATACCGCAGGAGCACCCGGTACACCAGCCACAGACCCAGCAGGAAATAAGCTAGTGCCGCCAGGTGAATGGCCAGTCCGTAAGGCGGGCTTTCGCCGGTGGCCTGGCCTGTGGCCAGCGCATAGAGGTGGCAGGGCAGGAAGAACGGCAGCTGCATCAGCGCTACCCCGCTAGTGTATTTGATCAGGTGCCGGCCGGTGCTTTCCACCGGCGGGAAGTAACCCGGGTAGCGCCCCTGTAGGTCTGCAAACCCTCCCTGGATGAAAATGGCTTGCAGGTACTTGAAATACCCTTCCTGGTCCCAGGCGATCACACGGTCATACGCCGGATGGTTGCGTTTGACGCCATTGGCTATGCAGACTGCAGCCAGTAACAGCCAGCAGCCATACCGGGCAATCCAAGCACGTACCGGGTACTTATCCACGAGGGTGAAATTACGCTAAAAGCGGCTAAGCTCTTCTTTTGGTTAACTTTGCCCGGTATGTTCCTCTTGTTGCATCACCTGGGCCGTTATTTTCTCATGCTGGGATCGCTCTTTGTCGCCCGGGAGAAGGTGCGAGTGTATGTGGACGGCACCTTGCGCGAGACCTACCAGTTGGGCGTGGGCAGCCTCATGATCGTCCTGATCACCTCTGTGTTTATCGGGGCGGTGACTACGGTGAACACCGCCTACCAGCTCTCCAGTGCATTGTTTCCGCCCAGTCTCATCGGGAGTATCGTGAGTACTACAGGGATCATGGAGTTTGCACCCACCATTACCAGCCTGGTGCTGGCAGGCAAGGTGGGCAGTAATATCGCCAGCCAGCTGGGCACCATGCGTGTGACCGAGCAGATAGATGCGCTGGAGGTCATGGGTATTAACAGCACCAGCTATCTCATTCTGCCCAAATTGCTGGGGGCGCTCATTGCATTTCCCATCCTGATCATTGTGGCGGCTTTTTTGCAGCACCTGGGCGGACTGGTGGCCGGTGAAGTGGCGGGTATTATCCCGTCCAGTGTGTTTCACCAGGGTGTGATGAATGTGTATGATCCTTTCCAGGTGCAGTTCATGCTCATCAAGTCCGTGGTCTTTGGTTTTCTGATCACCAGCATAGCCTGTTTCCAGGGCTTTTATGTCAGGGGCGGTGCCTTTGAAGTGGGAGATGCCAGTAAAAAGGCGGTGGTGCGCGGGTGTATCGCTATACTGGTATCGGACTATGTGCTGGCCCAAACTCTTCTTTAGAACCTATGTCCATTATCATAGAGAATATTCACAAATCGTTTGGGGAAGCGCATGTGCTGAAGGGTATAGACTTCACCTTCAAACACCGCGAGATGAACATGATCCTGGGCGGCAGCGGCGGGGGCAAAACAGTCCTGCTTAAGACTATGGTGGGTTTGCTGCCCCCGGACAAAGGGCGGGTACTGTATGACGGCCAGGATTTCTGGGCACTGGACGTGCGGGCGCAACGGGCATTGCGCACTCAGATAGGCATGCTATTCCAGGGTTCGGCCTTGTTTGACAGTATGACCGTGGAAGAGAATGTGGCCTTTCCTATGCAGATGCTGACGAATGCCCACAAAGGGGAGATTGCAGACCGGGTATCCTATTGCCTGGAGCGGGTGAACCTGCCGGGCAAGCATAAACTTTTCCCCAGCGAGCTTAGCGGAGGCATGAAAAAACGCGTGGGTATCGCCCGTGCTATTGTCTTGCAACCCCGGTACCTGTTTTGTGATGAACCTAACTCCGGCCTGGATCCTCAGACCGCCAAAGTCATAGACGAACTGCTGGTGGAGCTCACCTATGAGCATGAAATGACCACCATTATCATTTCTCACGATATTAACAGTGTGCTGAACATTGCAGATCATATCCTGTTTCTGTACCAGGGAAAGAAGGAATGGGAAGGGTCCCGGCAGCAACTGCGTGAAACAGATAACATCCCCCTCAAAACCTTCTTGCGTACATCTGGATTAATCACCTAGGCTGTGGATTACTATTTGTACAAAAAACCCTAATTTTGACAACGTCTGTAACCGGATTTTTCTAACCTGCCACCCCAAAACTGCAGTTTCATGTCCCTACAAGGTAAGTCGGTATTTATCGTAGAAGATGAGCCCACCTGGGCCGCCACCCTCACCGCGCGGCTGGGCAAGAAGTTCACCGTTCAGCACTTTACCTCCGGCGAAGAGTGCCTGGCCAAGCTGGCGTCTGTGAAGCCTGCCATTGTGGTGCTGGATTATCACCTGGAAGGTACCCTCACCGGCCTGGATACCCTCAAGCGCATCCGCAAAGAATCACCCGCTACCAAAGTGGTCATGTTCTCGGCACAGGATGATGTGCAGACCGCAGTAGATATCCTGGACAATGGCGCTTATGAATACATTGTTAAAGGGGATAATGCTATGAATCGCCTCAGCATTGTATTGCGCAACCTGGAGGAGGCAGAGGAGCTGCGCGAGCAGATGATTACCCTGCGGGTTCGTTTCCGCAAGGAGAAGTTCTGGCTTTGGATAGTGATCTTCGGTATCCTTCTCGGCTGCATTGCCATCTATCTCAATACCTGCCCGCAGCGCCGCATGGTGCAGTGGGATCCTTTTGGACTGGAGCAGACCAATGAATGCGTATATCTGGACGACAAGTCCAAGTAGCCATCCGGCTATTCGCCAATAAATATGCCATGAGCCGGTTAGGTGCTCTCTGGCTGGTAGCGCTCATCCTGGGGAGTTTTCCTGCCCGGGCTCAGACCCCCTCTTTTCGTATTACTACTTACAACCAGCTGCAGGGGCTGCCCAGCGGCTATATATTCGATATTGAGCAAGATGCCACCGGCACCATATGGGTGGCCACGGACAAGGGACTGGCGCGCTATGACGGTGCCAATTTTACCACCTATAGCCGGGATGATGGCCTCCCGGCCAACCAGATCTACCACATTACACCCACACACGGACAGGCGCTGTGGCTGGCTACGCTGGAAGGAGGAGCTGCCCGGTTCTCCTCCCAGCGCATAGAGATCTGGGACAGCGCTACCCACCAGCTGCCCATGTCCACCGTCTTTCATGCGCTGGAAGATGGCCGGGGTAACCGCTATTTCTACTCCAGCAAAGGGCTGGCCGTGCATGACGGACAGCGCATGCACTTTCTGCCCAATACAGGGGGTACTGTGTATCATTATGACCTGATGACCTTGTTGCCGGACGGCGCGGTCATGGCCCGCCTTAATGGACAGATCATGCGGGTGAGTATGCAGGACGGCAGGCCCGTGCAGGAAGTGATGGCGCTGCCGCCTGCTTTGCACAAGATGCGCCTGGGCTACTTGCGCTTTCAACGGGTGGGCGATACCCTTTGGATGAGCGTGGGGGGCGGAATAGTTGCCTTGCGGTATCATTCCGGCAAGCTGCATTATCTCACCGAATACCAACTGAACCTTAACGCCACTGCTTTTTATGTGGGCAAGGATTACCTGTTCACTGTGGGCACGCGCTCCGGACTCCATGCCATCCCGCTGCGGCCCGGTTTGCCCGCCTGGCAGTTTTCTACCCGGGATGGACTGGCCGAGGACTTCTGCCAGTCTGTGATCCAGGATTATGAGGGAAACATCTGGCTGGGCACCTTTGGCGGGGGGGTGCAGAAGCTCCAGCCCAATCCGTTGATGACCACTCCCTGGCCGCGTCCTGCCGTGCGGGTGCTTCCGCTCAGGGACCAGTCCCTGCTCTTTGCCGATGCCCAGGAACTGGTGCTGGTGCCCAATAAAGGCGCCTTTCTTCATCAGCCCCTGGAGATGGGCAGCCGGGTACAGGCACTCTTTCAGGATGCCAATGCAGATCTCTGGATAGGCACCTTGTTCGAAGCGATCGGTCCCTTGAAGCTTCGCGAGATGGGGAATACCCTTGCTTTCCGGCAAAAAAGAATGCCCTGCAGCGGTACTTCCGCATTGGCACGATGGCAGGGAGATCTCTATGTGGGGCATTATGGCGATGGTATTTCGCGGTGGGACGGGCATAGGCTGCTTACCTGGAAAACAACGGCCAATGGTCTGGCCAGTAATATGGTGGAACAACTGGTGGTCTTGGGAGACCACCTGGTAGCGGTTCACCTGGACCGCGGGCTTTCCCTGGTCGCTCCCGATGGTAAGATGCAGCGGCTGGTGGCCAGTGACGGGCTTGCCGGCAATAGCCTGCGGGCAGTGTTTGCCGATGCCGGTACCCTCTGGACAGCCACGCCTAACCGGGTCACGGCACATACGCTGGGAGGAGATACCCGCCACTATCAGTTCCCGCTTGTGGCGCCTCCCCGCCAGATCCTGCTACTGTTCCGCGACCATTCCGGTCGTTTATGGCTGGTGGGCGATCGCTACCTCTACCACCAGACGCCGCAGGGCTTCCGGGTAATGGGCAGCCTCCCGCTGGTCAATGACACCCAGATCATTACCTGCGCCGCTTACAATCCCGAGACTGATATCCTGGCTATGGGCTTCAGTGCCGGAGTGCACCGCTTGCGCATGCAGGATGTGCACGTGGCAGACATTCCGCCCCGGTTGTTGTTGCGGCAGGCCAAGGTCTCTGGCAAACCCGTGACGCTTACGGAGGGACGACTGAGTACCGGGGTGGCTCCGCAGGATGTGGAATTTGATTTCTCCGTTACCAGCTATGTGAATGAACGGCTCAACCTGGTGCAAGTGCGCCTGGAGGGGTATGATACCAACTGGGTTAACCTGGGGCCGGATATGCGCGCCCGGTTCCCTCGCCTGCCTGCCGGCACCTATGAGCTGTATGCCCGTGCCGTTAATGCAGACGGCCTGTCTTCCAGGGACTATTGGCTCCTTACGCTGCGGGTGCCCGCTCCTTTCTATCAACAGTGGTGGTTCTGGGTCTTGCTCCTGCTGCTGGCCACGGCTTTGGGTGCATTGGGCGCGCGTTATGTCTTCCTCCAGCGCCTCAAGCGGGAGCGCCGCCGCCGCCAGCTGGCTGAGGCTTTGCAGCGGGAGCGGGAGCGTATCTCCCGGGACTTGC
>JAHBTG010000058.1 GCA_019638695.1 Bacteroidota bacterium
TAAAGCCTGCTGAGAGCGCTACCGTTTTCCTATCATTTCTGATCTCTGCCTATATTGTCTGCCTATATTGGGCTACCTACCCCCCCCCAACCCTAACCTTACTATTTTATCCCTATGGCCAAACCTACCAAGAAACCCATCCGTGAACAGGATGCCCTGGAATATCACCGCCGCAATGGCAAACCCGGCAAGTTTGAGATACAGCCCACCAAGCCGGTATCTACCATCCGCGATCTATCGCTGGCCTATAGCCCCGGCGTGGCCTACCCCTGCCTGGCCATAGCCGCCAACCCGGAGGAGGTCTACCAGTATACTGCCAAGGGCAATACGGTAGCCGTGATCTCCAATGGCACCGCAGTACTGGGACTGGGCAATATCGGGGCGGCGGCCAGCAAACCCGTTATGGAAGGCAAAGCCATCCTGTTCAAGAAATATGCAGACATTGACGGCATAGACATAGAGGTGGATTCCGAGGATGTGGAGACCATCATCCAGGTGGTCAAAGCGCTGGAGCCTACCTTTGGCGGGGTAAACCTGGAAGACATCAAAGCCCCCGAGTGTTTTGAGATCGAACGCCGCCTCAAGGAGGAGATGAACATCCCGGTTATGCACGACGACCAGCACGGCACGGCCATCATCTCTGGGGCAGCCCTGCTCAGCGCCTGCGAGCTCACCGGCCGCAAGATGTCTGAGCTCAGGCTGGTGATGAGCGGGGCGGGCGCTGCCGCACAGGCCTGTGCGCGGCTCTACCTGGAACTGGGGCTGCGCAAGGAGAACCTGGTCATGGTGGATATCGGCGGGCCGCTGACCACCGCCCGTACCGACCTGGACGAAGGACGCCTGTTCTTTGCCAGCAGCCGCGCTGAGCTGCGCACCCTGGCCGATTGCTTCCCGGGTGCAGATGCTTTTGTGGGCCTGAGTGCAGGCGGCATTGTCAAAGGAGATATGCTGAAGCAGATGAACGCCAAGCCTATTGTATTTGCCCTGGCGAACCCTGACCCGGAGATCACCTGGGAAGATGCCCATGCCGCCCGCCCGGATGTGATGATGGCCACCGGCCGCAGCGACTACCCCAACCAGGTAAACAACGTGCTGGGTTTTCCTTACATCTTCCGCGGGGCGCTGGATGTGCACGCCAGCAAGATCAACGAGGCCATGAAAATGGCGGCGGTGCGGGCCATCAGCGAACTGGCCAAAGAACCGGTGCCGGAAGAGATCTGCCAGATGTATGGGGTGAAGCTGGCCTTCGGACCCGACTACCTCATCCCCAAGCCGATGGATACCCGCCTCATTACCCGTGTATCCGGTGCAGTGGCCAGAGCGGCTATGGAGAGCGGCGTGGCCCGCCAGCCCATCACAGACTGGAAAGCCTATGAGGCGCGGCTGGAAGAACGCATGGGCTTCTCCAAAGGACTTACCCGCTTCATCACACAAAAGGCGCAGACAGACCCCCGGACAGTGGTATTCCCCGAGGCGGAGGAGTTCAAGATCCTGCGTGCTGCGCAAATATGCGTGGATGAGGGTATCGCCCAGCCTATACTGTTAGGCAACCGGGAGCGCATCCTGGCCAGGCTCAAGGAGTTTGAGATAGACCTGGAAGACCCGCGCATCGTGGATATGAAAGCAGATGCCGACCGCCGCGAGCGCTATGCCCAGCAGTTCTGGGAGCAGCGTAAGCGCAAAGGGCTCACACTGGACCGCGCCCGGCGCCTGATGACCAACCCCAATTATTTTGGCCTGATGATGGTGCAGAACGGAGAAGCAGAGAGCCTGCTTACCGGGCTGGCCAGCAATTACGCTGAGTGCCTGGTGCCTACGTTTGAAACCATCGGCCTGGAAAGCCACGTGCGCACGGCCGCCGCGCTGTATATCATGAACACCAAGCGCGGCACGCTCTTCTTTGCCGATTGCACCATCAACAAGAACCCTACTGCCGAGGAACTGGCGGACATCGGGGCGCTGACGGCCCGGGCCGTCAGGTTCTTCAATGCGCAGCCGCGGGTGGCCATGCTCAGCTACAGCAACTTTGGCAGCGCGCGGGATGAGCAGGGCCGCAAGATGAGCCGCGCTGCACAACTCCTGCGCCAGCAGATGCCCGATCTTATCGTGGAAGGTGATATACAAGCCAATATCTCCCTGCGCCCGGACCTGCAGCAGGAGTTCTACCCCTTCAGTACGCTGGCAGACAAAGGTGCCAATACCTTTATTTTCCCCGACCTGAGCAGCGCCAATATTGCCTACAAGCTGGTGCAGGAGGTGGGCGAGGTAGAGGCCATAGGCCCCGTGCTGCTGGGTATAGAGAAACCGGTGCACATCCTGTCCATGGGCGCTTCCGTGCGAGAGATCGTCAATATGGCGGCTATGGCGGTGGTAGATGCCCAGAGCGGGAATGAGTTCTTCTAGGAAGTCTGGCAATGCCTACAATCCTCAGATGGAATGGTTTTCGATTCTTCTTCTATAGTAATGAAGGAAATGAACCCCCACATATACACGTAGAAAAAGCTGAGAACACAGCGAAATTCTGGTTAGAAGAGATTGAACTAGCAGATAATAAGGGTTTTTCCAAACGTGAAATAACGGTATTACGTATCTTGCTAGAAGAGCAATGTGAGTTTTTTAAAGAGAAATGGTATGAGTTCTTTGATTAAGCACAAGACATTGGCCAGCGATATCTGGTTCTCACCAGACAACCTTCATGTACTGCTTACTGACGGCAGGCAATTGACCGTGCCACTAAACTGGTTCCCCCGCCTGGCACAGGCATCTCGTACAGCACTCAATCATTGGAGACTGATAGGCGGCGGCTCGGGTATTCATTGGCCGGAACTGGATGAGGATCTGAGTATAGAAGGACTTCTCAAAGGACAATAACCCTATACCGGCTTTTCATCGCGTTCCAGGTCCTCCAGGATCTTGGCCGCGGTGCGGTCGCTGGCGCCGCCTTTGCCCAGCCGGTCGCGCAGCTCCCGGTAATCCTCCAGCTGCTGGCGGCGGGCTTCGCCGTCGGTCACCAGGCGACCCAGTGCTTTGGCCACTGACCGAGGGTTCATTTCGCCCTGTATCAGCTCTTTCACCACTTCCCGGTCCATGATCAGGTTCACCAGCGAGATATACTTCACCTTCACCAGCCTGCGGGCAATCTGGTAACTGAGCCAGTTACCGGCATAACACACCACCTGCGGGGTCTCGTGCAAGGCCGTCTCCAGCGTAGCCGTGCCGCTGGTCACCAGGGCAAAACGGGCATCCCTAAGCACCCGGTATACATCCGCATACGCCAGTTCTACCTGGGGATACTTCTTCAGCAATGTTTCATACCACTCTCTGGACTGGGTAGGCGCGGCGGCCAGCACGGGTTGCAACTGAGGGAACTGCGCCGCAGCAGCCAGCATCACGGGCAGCATACGGGTGATCTCATGGGCACGGCTGCCAGGCAGCAGGGCAAGGCGCTGCGGTTCCAGGGGTTTATCGGCAAACTTGGCTGGCTGCAAGGCATCCAGCAACGGATGACCCACGTAGGCTACGGCCACCCCCCGCTGACGATACCACTCCTGCTCAAAGGGCAGGATGCAATACATCTGATGCACATACGCTTTCACCTGCTTCACCCGCCCGGCTTTCCAGGCCCAGAGCTGGGGCGAGATATAGTAATAGACCCGGATACCCTGCTGGTGGCAGAACCTGGCCATGCGGAGGTTAAAACCGGGGTAATCTACCAGGATAACGGCCTGAGGCTTATAGGCCAGGATATCGGCCTTCACTTGCCGGAACATGCGCAGGATGGTCCGCAGGTTGAGCAGAACCACTACAAACCCCATAAAGTTGGTCTCGCGGATATGGCGCACCAGCGTAACGCCTTCTGCCGCCATGCGATCTCCGCCCATCCCCCTGAATTGCAGGCCCGGCTGCCGGGCTTTAAGGGCTTTTACCAGGTTGGCGGCATGCAGATCGCCGCTGGCTTCGCCTGCCAGGAGGTAAATGCGCTGCGTACGCGGGTCGGGGTCCATGCGGGGAAAGGATAATGGGTTGTGGTCAAAAATAGAGAAAAAGGCATTTGCCCGGACATTGACGCCATACTGGGGAAAACTGGCAGAGTTGCCGGCAACAAGACCTAGCTGTTTTCTGCGTAAACTGCGCCGATGAAGCTTAAGGAACAACTCTTCCGCCGCAAGACCTTACCGCAAATACTGGCAGCTCAGGCTGCACTGGACGAAGGACAGCGCATGCACCGCCGCCTGGGCGTGCGAGACCTCACGGCCTTTGGCATAGCCGCCATTATCGGCTCCGGTATCTACAGCGCCATAGGCGAAGCCGTCTCCAACGGGGGACCGGCCACCTCGCTCCTCTATATCTTCACTGCCATTGCCTGCGGCTTCAGCGCATTATGTTATGCGGAGTTTGCCGCAGTAGTTCCCATCAGCGGATCGGCCTACACCTACAGCTATGCGGCCTTTGGCGAGCTGTTTGCCTGGATCATCGGCTGGGACCTGATCATCGAATACGGTATCGGCAACATTGCCGTGGCTATTTCCTGGAGCGACTATTTCACACAGCTATGGAACAGCACTGGGCTGCACTGGCCGGAATGGCTGGGCATGGATGTGCTGTCTGCCCATTCAGGCCATACAGAAGCGCTGGCGGCACTCAACAGCGGGCAAAACCTGGCAGAGCTTCCCCGCGGCCTGCGGGAAGCCTACCTGGCCTGGACACAGGCGCCCCACCTGGGCAGCATTCCCCTGATACTGGACGTTCCCGCGCTGTTTATTGTGCTGGTGGTGACGGTCATCGCGTATGTGGGCATACGTGAAAGCAAGCGCAGCGGCAATGCACTGGTGCTCATCAAGATCGCGGTACTGCTGGCGGTCATTGTTATCGGCGCTTTCTATATCAACCCGGACAACTGGGATCCTTTTGCACCCAACGGCATCCAAGGTGTGCTGGGCGGGGTAGCGGCCGTGTTCTTCGCCTACATAGGTTTTGACGCCATTTCCACCACTGCAGAAGAGGCCAGGAACCCCCAGCGCGACCTGCCCCGCGCCACACTCTATGCGCTGGTCATCTGCACATTGCTCTATGTGGCGGTAGTGCTGGTGCTCACCGGCATGGTACCCTACCACTACCTGAAGGTAGGCGACCCGCTGGCTTATGCGTTCAATCATATAGGGCTGGACTGGATGAGCGGTATCATTGCCGTGAGCGCGGTGGCGGCCATTGCCAGTGTATTGCTGGTCTTCCAGCTGGGACAGCCCCGCATATGGATGAGTATGAGCCGGGATGGCTTGCTGCCTCCCCGCTTCGGCAGATTGCACCCCAGGTTTCGTACCCCTGCCTTTAGCACGGTAGTTACGGGACTGCTGGTACTGGCCCCCCTGTTATTTATGAACCTGGAGGAGGTACTGAACCTCAGCTCCATAGGCACCCTCTTTGCTTTTGTGCTCGTCAGCGGAGGGGTGATACGCATGCACATGGACAGGCAGTACCGCCAGGACGGGGTCAAACGCTTCCGGGTGCCCTATATCAGCGGCCGCTGGACGTTCCCTGCCCTATACCTGCTGGCATGGGTGCTGTTGCTGTCCTATAATCATGAGGCCACCCTGCAGTTCCTGCAGCCAGGAAGCCTTGCCCAACTATGGCATACCCTTCCCACCTGGATATTCCTTGGTATCAGTACGGTACTGGCCGTGTGGGCATGGCGCAAAAGCCTTTCCCTGATACCGCTGCTGGGGCTCACCAGCTGCCTGTATCTGATGAGCGAGCTGCACGTGGAGAACTGGCTGCGCTTTGGCATATGGCTGGTGATCGGGCTGGTCATTTATGGGCTCTACGGACGCAAGCACAGCAAGCTGGCGGCGCAGAAGCAATCATCAGAGTAAGTGCCCAAACCTGGAGGCAATGCTATACAAGTTTATATCCATAACGGTATCAACCGATCAGGGCAGCCTCTGTGATAAACCTTACTTTTTTCTTGATAAAAAAGTAAGCAAAAAATCAAGGCTGAACAGCAAAAGGGGGAGTCACCTGTGTTCCGGCGGCCCAAAACAAACTCGCCCCCTAACAGGGGCTCAAACAGTGTTTTGGGCTCTTCGCCTACGCACAAGCGCCTCTTATTCCCCTTTTGCTGTTAGGCCGGTCTTACAGGGATGAATAGCTGAAGATGGCGAAACACATGGGAAAAGATATTATCCGGTGTTAATGGATATATCAGTGCCAACCTAGAACTGTAAGTACACAAAAGGCACCAGGGCAGCGCTCTTTACCTGCCAGATCAGCACTACGGCTGCGGCAGCCAGCAGGCCCTGTACATACCAAGGCAGACGAACAAAAGCCGTTTGCAGCGCCTTTTTGTGCCGCTGGGGCCAGAAGTGCAGGACAACTGCCAGCAACAGCACCACGGCCACCCACTGGTAGGCGTTCAGCCACTGGCCCATGAGGCTCCAGTCTACTTCGGTAAACATCTTGCCATACATGACCTCCATGTAGGCAAAGTCTTTGCCCAGTACGGCCGCCTGGAACAAGATATAAGTAATGGCCAGGTACTGGTAAGTGAGGAGTATGCTCAAGGTGCGGTAAAGCACACCTGGCACCTTGCTGCGGATACGCTTACGCAAACCGGCGCTGGCCACCTCCCAGGCAATCACTACTCCGTGGCTGACGCCCCATAGGATATACCCCCAGTGCGGGCCATGCCACAAACCGCTCAGGCTGAAGGTAATCAGCACTGCCACCAGCGTGCCCATGCGGCCCCAGCGGCGCCAGGCAAAGCTGAGCGGCACAAAGACATAGTCATTAAACCACTGGCTGAGGGTCATATGCCAGCGGCGCCAGAAATCGCTGATATTGCCCGCCTTGAAGGGTTCGTTAAAATTGGGTCTCAGCTGAAAGCCCATCAGCAGGGCTATGCCCAGGGCCATGTCTATATAGCCAGAGAAGTCGGCATACAGCTGGAAGCCATAGGCATAGGTGGCCATCAGGTTTTCCAGTCCGCTATACAGGCTGGGATTATCAAAGATGCGGTTGACAAAGTTCTGACCCAGGTAATCTGCAATGACTATCTTCTTGAAGAGTCCTTTGACAAAGAAAAAGACGGCCAGGCCGGCCTGCTCGCGAGTAAGCACCAGGGGCTTACGCAGCTGCGGCAGGATCTCGTCCTTGCGGCTGATGGGCCCGGCCAGGATATTGGGGAAGAAGCTCACGTAGGCCAGGTAGCGGAGGGGATTGCGCTCGGGTTCGTCTCCCCCATGCACATCCAGTATATAGCTGATGGACTTGAAGCTGTAGTAGCTGATCCCGATAGGTAGCAGGATGTCATAAAGCGGGGCCGACTCGCCGGGGTTTGCCACACTCCACCAGCTTTGCACAAAGAAATTGGTATACTTGAAATAGGCCAGCAGCCCCAGGTTAACGGTTACCGACAGCACCTTCCAAAAGGTCTTGAGGTGGTCATCCCGTTCCTTGTGGATGGCCAGCCCTATGGCCCAGTCCATCAGTGCAGTACCTACCAGCAACTCCACGAACCAGCCGCTGAACTTATAGTAAAAGAACAGGCTGAAGGCCACCATCAGTCCGGTGCGGGCAGTAGTCCAGCGGCCCGTCAGCACCATAAGGGCATATACGGCAGTGAACAGTAACCAGAACAGCGAGCCCGTAAACAACAGTTGTGTGCCCGGCAGTTGGGAGTTATGTATCAGCGCTCCCTGTAGCTGTTCCCAAAAGGTCTCCATCTATTTGACGCGCAGACGCTGACCCAGACTAAGTTTATCACTGGAAAGGCCGCTGAGGCGCATAATGTTCTGCACCGTGGTACCATAGCGATTGGCCAGTCCATACAGGGTATCCCCGGCCTGAACGGTATGGTATACAGCGTTACCGCTGGAAGCAGGCGCATTAGGCGTCGTTTTCTGCGCAGCGGCAGGTGCCGTGCCGCCTCCGGTGGGATTGCGGTGCGAGTAAATGGTGAGCCGCTGCCCCACGCGGATAAAGTCTCCCGGCAACCCGTTCCAGGCGCGTATCTGCCACACACTCACCCCATAACGTTCTGCGATGACCCCCAGCACATCGCCCTGCTGCACCGTGTAATAGCGGGTCGGCACCCCTGCCGGAGGCGTGGGAGGCGTCCAGTTGGTTTGGGCCACAGGAACCGCCTGTTGCGGCACGGGCGTATACGGTTCTGTTTTCAGGGGGTTCTGGAAACGCGCCTGCGGCAAAGCTTCTGCCACAAAGGGGCTTTCCAGGTGGCCCTTGAGGTACTCATGATAGCTGGTCAGCAGGGCGTTGCTAAAGAGCTCGCCCTTGAGGAGATAGCCCTCATAGGTGAGGTGCACCCTGTCTGTTTTGGCCAGTTGGTGGGCGCGCCATTTGAGCATACTGTACCGCCCGCCGGAGACCTTGTAGTAATCATAAAAAGCACAGTTCTGGGCAAAGGCCACTTCCTGGGCAATCTCGGCCGCACGGGCAGCCTCCCCTATGTTGTAGTAATAGCTGCGGTAAATATCCTGGCTGCAGGTCACCAGGATACTGGCCTTGGGCGCACCGGCCTTCAGCTTACCAATGAGGGAAGTCAGCCGCTGGCGGAAGGTCTCTTCGTTCAACCCGTGATAAAACTCATTGCCGGACAGGTCTATCACTACCAGGTCGGGTTTTAGCACCGCCAGTTCATTATCCATGCGCTCCTGCTGGAGTACATGCTGGAAATTGGCGCCGTTGATCCCCACGCTGTGGTACAGCACACCCTGGTTCAGCCGGGTTTCCAGGCTTACGCCGTAGATCTGGAAAAAATTCTGCCTGGGTGAACCTTTGACAAAAGAGAAATCGAGCATACCGGGGCTGCGGGGCAGGTATGCCAGCACATACGGCTCGCCGGTATAGTAGGTAGGGATGCGGATAGTATCCCCGGGGTCCGGTCCGTATTTGAGTTTGAGATCAAACACCTCATCGCCCAGTTCGCAGAAGATCTTGAGGACGGTAGGATTGACATCGTTGTAAAAACGATTGAATACGATGCGGAAGTTGGCCAAAGAATCATCCGTGCGGGCACTGACACCCATAGTGCCCAATGGCAAGGTTGGCGAGGCCTGTACATTACGCGCGCAAGCCCACCGGCCGGTACTGTAGGTTTGGTAATCCACGGCAGGATGCGTCTTGGCGCAGGCATAGGGGAAGATAAGCCCCCGCCCGCCGGGGCCAAACACCTGCTGGAGGAAGTTGCGGATATGCCCGGTGCCGATATCTGCCTGCACATGGCTGTCGCCAATATGGACCACGGTTACCTTACGGCTGCGGCTATCCTTGAGCGCATCAAAAAAATGCTGCATAGCCGAGGCATTCTGCCACAGGAAGAAATTGCTCTCATAGTCTATAAAAGCGTATTTATCCTTGAAAGCCAGTTTGCCGGCAATATAAACGGGGCTGGATACGGAATCTGCGGAAAGCACTTCGAGCAATCGGGCGGGCACCATGCGCAATCCGGCAGTGGAGCCGGCAGCCAGTACCACCAAGGCCAGCAGCGGCACCAGGTGGCGCAAGCGAAACAATATCTGGCTCATGCTCATAAAGTTACGGTTTTTGGGCCTGTGCTGTAGCGGTCACAGGAGGTTGTGGAGATTTTTTACGCTGGGCCGTAGCCGCCAGTCGCCGTTCAAAGGCCTCATATTCTACCATCAATGCGCCAAAAAGTTCACGGGCAATGAGCTTCTGGCCGTGCCAGGTAAGGTGCGCATAATCTTCGCCGGCCAGAGGAGGCTCCTGTTTCACCCATTCCAGGATGGCCCCCTGTCCTCCCATCACCATCCATAGGTCCCAGAAAGCGGCTTTGGCACGGCTGGCAGCGCGCTTCTGGGCATTGCGAATCAGCGGCACAGTGGGATAGGTATCCCAGTTGCCGTCTTCGTCTTTATAGGCGGCATCGCCTACACCTATCACCAGCACGCTGGCTTGCGGCAACAACGCCTGGAACTTGCGGATAAGGTTATAGTTGGCCTGTTCCAGCCAGCCAAAGTCCTTGACATCGGTATAGGGCACCACATTACCGCCATACTGCAGGATGACCAGCTTGGTATTGAGCTGTGCATACTGCGTTTGCATAAAAGACGAGTTAATAGTGAGCAGGCCATTGCCGGCATGGCCCCGGATGGCATAATTGTCTACTGTCACCCCCCCGCCGTCAAAGAGCAGGCCATAGAAGTCCGGGCTTTGCCTGCAACGGAAGGTAAGGGTGGCTTCCCGCGCCCCGGATGGCAGGCGCACGGGGGTCATCTGAAAGCCCTCTGCCGCCCACAGGGTATCGGTATACACCAGGCTATCCTGCACCCGAACGCTCATCTCCCAGGGCAGGGCCGCGTTGCCCCACAGTAATTTGAGCTGGCCATATCCCACACCGGGCGCCAGTTTGAACGTATAGAACCCTTCTTCCTGGTCTTTGGGCAGGCGCCATACATTGCCGCTCAGGTGATAGCGGCCGTCTTTTACATGGTTATGGAAAACACTGTATCGCACAAAGTCCGTGTGTTCCCGCACCAGGAAGTTCTGGCTGGTAGCGGGCTCGGTCATGGGCACATACCCTATGCCGTATCCTCCGAACTTTTGCTGGAAGAAATACCGGAGGAATACGCTCATGCGGTCTCCTTCTATCTGGGAATCGCCATAATGACTGATGCGCAGGGGTTGAGGCTGCTGCCTGAGGTGGTGCAGTGCCAGGAAGAAGTTGTCGAGGGCATGACGGTCTCCGTCTACCGGGTTATAGATCTTGGCAGCCGCCTCCCCGCCCACCCCATTGGGGTCCACATCCGGCCGCAGGGGGTCAAATGGCTTCTTCTTCAATAAGTTGCCCAGTTGTTTCCTGGCCGCCATTTGCTGCTGGCGCGGCAGCCAGGCAAACATTTGCTCCGTTGTCTGAAACTTGAGGCGGAGATCCATGGGGTGTGCGCCCACCTGTACCTCGGTCACGTACTGGCTCTGCCATTCCTTGATATCGGGATAAAAGCCCCCCAGCAGCAGGAGCAATACCTGAGCCAGCAGGATACCTGCCAATGCACGGGGCGCGTAGTTTTTCACGCCAGTTTTTCTTCAATAAGGGCAGCCATATCCCCCACATTCTTCATGCGGGTAATTTCCTTGAGCTTGAACTTTACCCCAAAGGTCTTTTCCACTTCCTGTATCATGGTCATGTGGCTGAGGCTGTCCCAGCTTTCCACTTCTGCCGCGGTCATGTCCTCATGCACGGTGATACCGGGATTCCGGAACACACTGCGGAACACGGTATTGAGCTTATCGGCTATCTCGGGCTTCATAGGGTATATCTTATTGGAACGAAAACAAAAGGCATCCTGATATCAACAGGCAAAATTACGGACTTCAGTTCAATCTCCGCTGCATGAGCACCTTACCGGCGCCGGGTAACAGGGTGAGCAGCAAGGGATTATCACTGTGGGTGTGGTGCACCACATGAAAACCGGCCTTGGCATAAGCCCGCTGGGCAGCCGTGTTCTCACTCATTAGGATAATCTCTGCCAGTGCCAGTCCGGGGTGCTCTGCCTTATAATGACGAATGTGGGATTCTATGAGGGCAGCGGTAAAGCCCTGTCCCCGGTATTCGGGCAGCACACCAAAAGCCTCCAGCTGCAAGGCGCCGGGCGTGCGCGCAATGGCCACCTCTGCCAGCACCCTGAGCTTGTCTGCCGCAGCCTGCAGGCGGTCATTACCCAGCACATAGGCCAGCAACTGGGCACGCACCAGGTGGCTGGGCGGGCTGTCCTGCGCTTCTATCCAGGCGGCGCAGGCCGCCACCGGCCGGTTGGCCACCTCCACCACACGGTGTGTATTGTAGGTAAGCTCCTGCCCGTCCGCCTCTTCGGCGGCGAGCGTCAGCAACAGGGTATCCAGTTCTGCGTCTGAAAGCCCGAAGAGCCGCTGGTAAGAAATCACCTCTGTGCCACTGGCCTCTGCCGTGCGCACGGCCCAGGCAATAAAAGAAGCATCCGCCTCGGTAGCGGGACGTATAGTAAAATGCGGAATCATGCGATACGTTGAGCCAGTGCTTTGCGGTCTATTTTGCCATTTACATTGAGGGGTAATTTGTCCAGTTTGTGTATTTGCCGGGGCTGCATGTAGGGGGGCAGTTGTGCCGCCAGGTGCGCCTTGAGCGGGCCGGTATCCGCCGTGTAATTTTCCAGGAACAGATGCAGCGTCATATTGCCATTTGCAACGGGCGCAGCCACGGCGGCCACCTGCGCCAGCCCGGTAAAGGTGCGGGCATGGTGTTCTATCTCGCCCAGTTCCACCCGGTAACCGTCTATCTTCACCTGGTTATCTATGCGGCCGGTGTAGATAAAGTCGCCCTGGATATTGACATAAGCTTCATCCCCGGTCCGGTACGCCTGCTGCTGCACGCCTGCCCATTGGGTAGCGAAAAAGGCGGCAGCCGTCTTTTGCGGGTTATGCCAATAGCCGGTACTCACCTGTGCCCCCAGCAGGCACAGCTCCCCCGGTGTACCGGCGGGCAAAGGCTGGCCTGCCGCATCGGCCACATAGGCATAGGTGCCAGGCAAAGGCCGGCCTATAGGCACGATACCATTTACGCTCTCAGCGGCAGATCTCTCCGCCTGCCACACATAGCGCAGGCAAAAGATGGTGGCCTCCGTGGGGCCATAGACATTCTCTATACGGGCATGGGGAATGCAACGGCTCCAAGCCAGGGTAGTAGCGTGTGGAAGGGCTTCTCCGCAGAAAAGACTCAGGCGCAGATGCGGCAGTTCCAGTTCCTCCAGGTAGGGCTGCAGATAGGCCAGCACGCTGGGTACCATCAGCGCCACCGTCAGCTGACACTCTTCCAGCAGTTCCGCTATGTGCAGGTAACTGATACCGTCCTCGGGCAGCACACAGGTGCTGGCGCCCAGGGTGAGCGGGAGCAGCCAGCTATAGACGGAGAGGTCAAAGGTCAGGTCAAACATTTGCAGGAATCGGTCCCGAGGCTCCAGCGCATAGACGGCGGGGTCTGCTACTGCAGCCAGGAAGGTCTGCAGGTTCCCATGCGAGATAGGCACCCCCTTGGGCCGTCCGGTACTGCCGGAGGTGAACAGGATATACGCCAGTTGTTCCGGGGCTGCGGGTTTATGCACAAATGCAGACGCACGGCTGGTACCGGCAGTTAGGGGCAGCACAGCCCGATAATGCGCCGGAGGGATTGCCTGCCGGGCCGCTTCAGGGCGGGTGGCCAGCAGCAGGGTGAGTTCCGCATCTTCCAGGATGGCGGCATTACGCTCGGCAGGGTGATGCGCATTCACAGGCACATAGGCACAACCGAGCCCCAATATGGCGAGCAAAGCCGCATAGGTAGACATATCATCTCCGGTGAGCACACCTATCCGGGGAGGCAGCACGGGCAACGCCTGCAGCTGCGCCTGAATATCCCCGGCCCGGGCAGCCAGTTCGGCATAAGTGTACCACTGACCATGGGCCCAGAGTGCGGGCGCTTCCGGTTGCCGGGCCACTTGTTGCGCAAAGGCATCCAAAAAGTGCATGGGGGCAAGTTGCGCAAAATTACCCCGGCGGGCAAGGGTAGGTTATCCCCATACCCTGAGGCCTGTGACAAAGGTATTATGTTACCAGTAACACGCCAGCTGCACCATCCACTGCCGGCCGGGCATGGGAAATGCCCGGATCACTTCATATGACTGGCTCAGCAGGTTGCGCGCAGTGAGCGAGAGTTCCCAGGTAGTGCGGCGCACCGGCTGGCGCAGGCGCAGCCAGGTATCCAGCAGGGTATAGGGTCTCAGGTAGGTGAGGCGGCTCGCCTGCAGACTGCTGTAGCGCCAGCTCACATAGCCGCATTGGGCGCCCACCGCCCAGCGGCGGACCTGCCACTGGGCGCCACCTCTCAGCAGCTCCCGTGGGGTATAAGGGAGCAACGCACCCTCCGTAACACTATGGTCGGTAGCCTGCATCACGGTATGGTTCACATATACCTGCAAGGAGGGCAAGGGCAGCAGGGTCAGGCTCCACTCCACCCCCTGAGAGCGGGTGTCGCCCAGGGAAAAGGTGCTCCACTGTACAGGAGAAGTGGGGATGGAAATGATCTTGTCCCGGGTATGATTGATAAAGACAGCCGCCTTGAACGTAAGGGGCACAGGTCCGGGCACTGCCAGCAGGACTCCGGCATCGGCCTGCCGGGCCAGCTCCGGGGAGAGATCGCTGTTCCCAAAATTGCGGAAATACAGCTCATTAAAGGTAGGAAGCCGCCAGCCCCGGGTAAGGTGTACAAAAGGGGCCAGTTCCCACCGCCGCCGGCCATATGTCACCTGAAGGTGCAGGGCATTGCCGGGCCGCCAGCCAAAATCGCTGCTTACCTGGGCACGGGTAGTGAATCTCACAAGCCCGGTGGTACGCGCCGACAGGCGCCACCCCCAGTGCTGGGCCAGTGCCAGCACCCCCTCCTGACGGCTGACCCCGGGAATAGGCTGCTGTCCCCGGGCAATATGGTCGCTGCGCAAATCGGTAGTAGCCGCCTGGCCCACCAGCTCATAAAGCCCGATGATGCGGGTAGTGCGCAATAATCTGCCGGAAGCATTGTACTGTACATGCAGGTTGCGGTTGAGATACCACTGGCCGGGCGCCACCGTCATATTGTCGTGCTGGTGTTTGAGGACAAGGTGGTGGCGGGCAGGGCGTATGGCTTTATACAAGCTATCGCGGGGCTCCCAGCTCCAGCGGAGGAAATGGAAGAGGTTCTGCTGCATAAGCCGGGACGGGTCTCCTGTTGCCCGGGCCTTGATCACCGGAGCCGGAATATTCTGGGCATTCGCATACCCCAGCAAGACATACTCTACCAGATGATGCTCCCCCACTTGCCGGCGGGCCTTGAGCCAGGCCTGGTGATTGGCATACTCCGCCTGCTGGCGGGTGCCGCTCACCTCCTCCTGCACAAAAGGATAATTATCCTGCGCCGCAGTGAAGTGATACCCTGCATACACTTGTGTGAGGCTGTCCATGTGGTTATGCTGCAGGGTAGCGGTGCGCTGCTGCCAGCTTCCTGTGCCCAGCGCCGCCTTCCAGCGGTAATGACAGTTACCCAGGCTCAGGTCTGCATTACCTGCCAACAGCGCCTGGGCGGGATTGGCCGAGGCCGGCGAGACTTCCACCTTCCCAAAGGCAGGGCTGTAGTAATTTGCCAGGTTGACCACGCCCAGCTGGGTATTGCTCAAGGGAATACCTTCTATAGTGAGGGTACTGTGGCTGGCGGCAAACCCCCGCATACTCAGGGTCTTCACCCCGCTATGGCCGCCATAATCCTGCAAATACAACCCTTCTGCCTGCTGAAAAAGCGCCTCTACCCCTAAACCGGCAGCGGGATAATGCCCATATTCATCCGCATACAAAGAAAGACTGCCGGTGCGGCTGACACGGCCGGGCAGCTGGGCGGTCACTTCTATGGGTGACAGGGTATCCCAGACAACCAGAGTATCCTGTGCCAGGAGGCCATTGCCTGCCCCCAGGACAAGCCACAACAACCAGCAACACAAACTCCTGAAAAACATTGAACAAATGTAGAACTTTGCACTTGCGCAGGCGCCTGCAAATATTATGTATATTTGCCGTTAAATACGCATGATCCTTATGCGCACCGTTCAACCCTTTTTACGCGTACTGCTCCTCACACTGGCAGCCAATGCCGGCCTGATACAATGCAGTAAGGATGCCGATGGCCGCTCCACGCTCAATGTCTTTTCGCTAAACGACGACATCCAGTTCGGCCAGCAACTGGACGCAGAGATCCGCGGCAATCCCTCGCAGTATCCGCTGCTAGACCGCACTACCTATGCCACGGCCTATACCCATGTGGACCGCATCTTTAACGGGCTCGTCAATTCAGGAGAGATCCGCTACAAGAATGAGTTTCCCTGGACAGTGACCATTATCCATGATGACAATACCCTCAACGCATTTGCCGCACCCGGGGGATACCTGTATGTCTACACGGGACTGATCAAGTTCCTGGACAAAGAGAACGAATTTGCAGGCGTACTGGGCCACGAGATCGCACATGCCGACCTGCGCCACAGCACAGACGCCATGACCCGCGCCTACGGCATCAGTATCCTGTTTGAAATAGTGCTGGGCAATAACCAGGGAGCCCTTAGCAATATTGCCCAGAACCTGCTGACGCTGAGTTACAGCCGCGGCAACGAAACCCAGTCTGACGAAGCCAGTGTCCGCATGATGTGCCAGATGGATTATGATGCCACCGGCACCGCAGGCTTTTTCCAGAAGCTGATAGACCAGGGATCAGGCGGCAGCACGCCCCAGTTCCTGAGCACCCACCCCAACCCGGATAACCGGGTAGCCAACATTACAGCCAAAGCCCAGGAGCTTAACTGCACAGGCGCGCAGACTTACCAAACCCGCTATCTGGAGTTCAAAAATGCGCTGCCCAACTAGGCGCCCCTTCTGCTCAGCAGTTCCTGAAGCGCACCCCGGCGCACAAATCCCCCACCCCTCTCCCGGAGAGCTTGTTATTTTTGCCATCACAATATGGCAACACACTATTGATATGGCTATATTTGCCAAAAATTTCCAAAGAATCCGGCCAATCCTTAAGAATCTACATCGCCATCCAGGTGATTATCGCCATCGCTCATAAATCCCTCTCATATACACCTCCATCATGCGCAGCACCCTCGTAGATTCTCTCACCCGCACCGTGCGGCACGCAGGCCAGAGTCTTGGCCTGGCGGAAGAAACCCGCTTCTCCCGCCTCTTTGGCAAGAATGTCTTTGACAAGGAAGCCATGAAAGAATACCTGAGTAGCGAATCCTACCAGAGTATTCTCAATGCCATAGACAAAGGCACTCCGGTGTCCAAGGAAGCTGCCGAACAGGTAGCTCAGGGTATGAAAAACTGGGCGATGGATCGCGGCGCCACGCACTACACGCACTGGTTCCAGCCCCTTTCAGGACAAGTGGCAGAGAAACACGACAGCTTCCTGGTCTCCGGCCACAACACCACGGCCATTGAACGCTTCAGCGTAGAAAGCCTCATTCAGCAGGAGCCGGATGCCAGCAGCTTCCCCAGCGGAGGCCTGCGCAATACATTTGAGGCCCGGGGATA
>JAHBTG010000059.1 GCA_019638695.1 Bacteroidota bacterium
GGGCTCAATACCGATGGGGTAGTGGGCAAAGGCACTGTAGAAGCCATGAATGTGCCACTCGAATACCGCGTGGAACAACTGCGCCTGAACCTGGCCCGCTGGCACTGGCTCCCCCGTGACTGGGGAGAGCGGCATATCTGGGTGAATGTGGCCGAAGGACGCCTGAGAATATATGAACACGGCAAAATGACCCGCACCATGCGGGTGATCGTGGGCCGCAAGAAGCGCACTACCCCTTTCATCAGCAGTGCTGTTACGCACCTGGTATTTAATCCGCCCTGGAATGTGCCGGGCAAGATGATAGAAGAGGATATCCTCCCCCAGATACGCCGAAATCCCGCCTACCTGGCCAGCATGCGCATGCAGCTGGTGGATGAACTGGGCCAGCCGGTGTTGCTGGATTCTGCCTCGCTGGCAGGGTATAGCGATAAGGATTTTCCTTACCAGGTGCGCCAGGATCCCGGTTGGGGCAATAGCCTGGGGCGTGTGCTCTTTATGTTTCCCAACAACTGGAGCGTTTACCTGCATGACACGCCGGACCGCTGGCTTTTTCATGCGGAAATGCGCGCACTTAGCTCCGGTTGCATACGGCTGGAACATCCTATGGATCTGGCGGATTACCTGCTCAGGGACCTGAAAGACTGGAGCCCGGAAAAGCGGCAGAAGCTTATGGACGAAAAAGAAGAATCTACCGGCAAGCTGAAGCAAAGCCGTGTGAACCTGCCCAAACCACTGCCCGTGCACCTGTATTACCATACCGCCCGGGGAGACGAGCAAGGCAATGCCTGGTTCTTTGACGACCCCTATGAGCGGGATGAGAAGCGGCTTAAGGTACTGTGGGCACGGCATCCCAGAACGCGCTGGTAGTTAGTATCTGAGAACGGCTTCACTTTTGAAATGATCATTCTGGTCCAGCTCAATAGGAGCGCTTTTATGAAATGACAATGCGTGATCCATGAGTGGTTGAATGTGCTATGGGCACGGCATCCCCGGACGAGGGGATGATTGCCATGCCAACTGTTAGGCAGAGCCACTTTTTAGAACTTCTCTAAATTACGCTTTGCGGGCGTTCTGGCTGTAATCTTCACAGAATCTTCACAAAGGTGGGATAGCTTTGTGCATCACCAAGGTATGCAAAAGGGAAAGAATATCGGCATTGTGCTTCTCAACCTGGGCGGGCCCACGGATGAGGCCAGCGTATATACTTTCCTATATAACCTCTTCTGTGACCCGGATATCATCAAACTCGGAGGCGGCTTCCGCCAGCGGCTGCTGGCCCGGTTGATCGCCGGCCGCAGAGCCTCCAAAGTGCGGGGCCGCTACCGGCAGATCAATGCCTGCGCTGCAGGATGTGCGGGCAGCATGTATTGCTCCACCCGCAAAACGGGCGGTCCCTCTTCCTGCTGCTCTCCCATTAATCCGCTGACGGAGCGGCAGCGGGTGGCCCTGGAGTCCCGCCTGCGAACACTCCGGCCCCGTGACCGGGTGACCGTGTACACCTGTATGCGCTATTGGGAGCCCGATACCGCCCATACCCTGCGGCGTCTGCAATCCGACGGCGTGGAAGAGGTGTTGCTGTTGCCGCTGTATCCGCAATTCAGCTATACCACTTCCGGCAGTAGCTTTCGCTTCTGGACGAATGAAAAGCGTGCGCTGGGTCTTGAAAATGCCTGGCGCGAATATCACATCAGCAGTTATGCCACCCATCCGTTGTTTTTGCAGGCTTTTCACCAGCGGATAGACGAAGCGCTGGCTGCCCTGCCGCAGGCGGTGCGGCAGCAGGTGCACCTGGTCTTTACCGCGCATGGGACTCCCCTGGCGGAGGTGCGCGCCGGCGACCCCTATACGCAGCAGGTGCGGGATACCGTGCAGGCGCTGATGGCCACCCGCCGGGAACCCTACTGGCTGGGTTTCCAGAGCCGGGTAGGACCTGCCAAATGGACCCAGCCGGCTACTAACCAGCTGGTCATGCGCCTGGCGCGTTATGGTATACGCAATCTCGTACTAGTGCCTGTGGCGTTTGTAACGGACCATATCGAGACGCTGATGGAACTGAACCTGGAACTGCGGGAAGAACTGGAAGCGGAGGGCCTGCACCTGGATAACCTGGTGGTGACCACCGGGCTGAATGATATCCCCCATTATGTCAACGCACTGGCAGAGATGAGTCTGCATGCGCTGGGTTTGGCAGAAGAGGAGGTGCTGCATGTGTAATCGGGGTGCAGATATGGCCGCTTTTGTGGTGCTGGGTATCAGTTTCCATAAGGCCGATACACTCACCCGCAGCCGGTATCACCTGGGGGATATACAGGCCCGCGATCTTATGCTTGCCTTGAAGAAGTTGGGCGCTTCTTCCTGGGTGCTGTGTACCTGCAACCGCACCGAGGTCTACGCTTATGGCCTGGACCCGGATGCCTTGGTTGCCTGTTTGGCGGACCAGGCAAAGACCTCCGCCGAGGAATTGCTGGCGGCAGGCGCCTACCTGTATACAGGCCAAACGGCGCTGAACCACCTGTTCAGAGTGAGTGCCGGACTGGATTCCATGATACTGGGCGATCTGCAGATAGGCGGACAGCTATACAAAGCCTACTCCCGGAGCAAGGAACTGGGGTGCTCGGATGCTTTCCTGCACCGTGCCATGCAGCATGCGCGCAAAGGATACAAGCGTATCCGCACAGAAACCGGCCTGAGCCGGGGAGCGGCCTCTGTCGCGCATGCCACCGTGTTGTACCTGCGGCAGCAGGGTTGCGGCAAACGCATACTGCTGGTAGGCACCGGCAAAATGGGCAAAGTCACCTGCAAGAACCTGCTGGATGACCCTTCGTTGCGGATCACCCTGGTCAACCGCAGTCCTGAGCGCGCCCGTCGCTTTGCCGCAGACTTGGGCCCGCGTATCCGGGTGGCGCCCTGGGCGGCACTCCCGGCCGAAATTGCCGGTGCGGATGTAATTATCGTAGCCACCGGCGCGCAGGAACCGGTGCTTTGCCGGGAACATGTACTGCAGGCGGCCGGTACTACCCGCTGGTTGATAGACCTCTCGGTGCCCCGCAATATAGCTCCGGGTGTAGAGGACCTGCCTTTTGTGCGGCTGGCCACACTGGATGACCTGGCGCTGGTGACGGATGAAACCTTACGTACGCGTCAGGCAGCTGTGCCGCAGGCCGAAGCGATCATTGCCCATGAAATGAACCAGTTCCTGCGCTGGGTAGACACCCTGCAGGTAACTCCCGTGATCAGGGCTCTCACGGAGAAGCTGCATCATCTGCGCCGGGCAGAACTGGATGCCTATGCCCGTAGCCTGGATGTGCAGCAACTGGAGCAGGTAGACCGCCTCACACAGGGTATTGTAGACAAGATAGCCGCCTGGTCTATTCTTTACCTCAAGGATACACCGGACCCTGCCGAGGCGACAGAGGCGATCTCCCGCATGTTTCAACTGGAGCTGAAGGAAGATGCCTGAGTCCAGGACATTGCGTATAGCTACCCGGGGTAGTGAACTGGCCCTGTGGCAGGCCCGCACGGTAGCTGCCCGGCTGGAGGCGCTGGGCACCAGGGTTACCCTTTCGCTGATAGAAAGCGAAGGGGATGCCAACCAATGGGACCCCCTGGCGCGGATAGGCGGACAAGGCGTTTTTACCAAAGCCATAGATGATGCGGTGTTGTCCGGCCATGCAGATATGGCGGTACATAGCTGCAAGGATATGCCCACGAACCTGCAACCCGGCCTGCTGCTGGCGGCAGTACTGGAGCGGGAAGATCCCGGGGATGTGCTGGTACTTGCCGAACCGGCAACTGCGGAAAGAGTATTGCAAGACCCCGGGTATCCGGCACGCATTGCCACGGGCAGTCCGCGCCGCAAGGCTTTCTGGCAACAACGCTTTCCGCATCATGAGATCACCGGGCTGCGGGGCAATGTGCCCACCCGTATAGATAAGATACGCAGCCAGGGGCTGGATGGCGCCATCTTTGCTGCCGCCGGCCTGATTCGGCTGGGATTATCTCAATACCTGCATGAACCCCTTCCCTGGTTGATGCCGGCGGTGGGGCAGGGGGCTGTGGCCATTGCCTGCCGCGAGGCCGATGCGGAGCTGATCGCCTTGCTCCACCAGCTGAACCATTTCCCCACCTGGCAACGGATCACTGCCGAACGCGCATTTCTGCATACCCTGCAGGGAGGGTGCAGCGCCCCTGTTGCCGGGCATGCCGCCTTTACGGCAGAAGGTACGTTACAGTTTGCGGGTGTGGCGTTCTCCCCGGATTACAGCCAGTCTGCGAGCGTTGAAAGAACCGTTCCTGTTGCCCAATATACCCACCTCGGTACCTCAGCGGCCCGGGAGCTACTGGCGCAGCACCCTGATGCAAAAAACTGGCTGGTATGAGTACCCTCCTGATTACCCGTGCACTTACCGCATCTCAGCAGCAGCTTGCCCGGGAACTGGGGCTGCTGTGGGAAGTGCAGCCCGTATTGCAGTATACCCCTAAATACACCCCGGAGATCCTGGCTGCTTTGGTCGTGCGCACCCCGGCGGATGCCTGGGCATTTACTTCTGCACATGCGGCGCGTGCCGTAGCCGGTGTGTACCGGTTGCTGCCCCGTCACTTTTCGCCTCCTGTGTGTTATGCAATGGGGGCCGTTACTGCCGAACCCCTGGTCAAACTGGGCTGGCCCTGCCATTTGCCCAAGGTGCCGAATGCTACGCAATTAGCCCGGCTGATAGCAGAGGGCGGCCATAACCAGCCTGTGCACTGGTGTGGCAGGGACCGGCGAAAGGAACTGACCGCTGTGTTGCTTCAGCTGGGGCTGGCCCCCAGGGAACATATTCTGTATGAGATGCAGCCGCAGCCTATTGCCACCATACCCCCGCAGATCCGGGGAATCGCGGTGCTTAGTCCGCGGAGCGGAGAGCAGCTTCCTGCAGAACTGTCCCCTGAGATTGCCCTGTATGCGATAGGCCCCACTACCCGTGAGGCGCTGGCAGCCCGCTATCCCCGTCATCTGCTGATCTGCAGCCCCATACCTACAATGGAGGCTTTGCTACATACGATCGCTCAAAATCCCCCTGTCCCATGTCCGTTTCCCCCGTTGTTACCCTGAAGAACGATCTATTGTTGCGCGCCCTGGCCGGCGAGGCGGTGCAGCGTCCCCCGGTGTGGATGATGCGTCAGGCCGGTCGCTATCTGCCCGACTACCGGAAACTGCAGGACCAGTATGATTTCTTCACCCGTGTGCAAACACCAGACCTGGTAGCTGAAATTACCGTGATGCCTGTGCACCAGGTGGGCGTGGATGCGGCTATCCTGTTCTCGGATATCCTGGTGATGCTCCAGGCTTTTGGTGTGGAAGTGCAGATGGTGCCGGGCAAAGGCCCCGTGATCCCCCACACCGTGCGCACCCTGGAGGATGCCCGGCGTTTTACCCTGCCCGATGTGGAGGATGTGTTGCATTATGTGATGGACGGCATTCGCGCCACACAACGGGCACTGGACGGCGCCGTGCCGCTCATTGGCTTTGCAGGGGCGCCCTGGACGTTGCTTTGCTATTGGGTGGAGGGTAAGGGCAGCAAGGCTTTTGACGATGCCCGCGCCTTTTGTTTTGCTCAGCCGGAAGCCGCCCATTATCTGCTGGATCTGCTGACGGAAGCGACTATCCGCTATCTCAATGCACAGGTGGCTGCCGGGGTGCAGGCTGTGCAACTGTTCGACAGCTGGGCAGGATTGCTGGCGCCCGCAGATTTCTACCGGTTTTCCTTTCCGTACCTAAAGCGTATTGCAGAAGGGGTATCCGGCGTTCCGTTGATCCTCTTTGCACGCGGAGCGGAACATGCGCTGGCAGACCTTGCCCAAACCCCGGCCTCTGCGCTGGGGCTGGACTGGACGGCTTCGCCCGAACAAGCCCGTGCCCTTACCGGGGGCAAGATCACACTGCAAGGCAATTTTGACCCGGCCAAGCTGCTGGCGCCGGTTCCTTATATTCAGCAGGAAGTCCGCCGTATGATGGATGCCTTTGGTTGCCAACGCTACATTGCCAACCTGGGGCATGGTATTCTGCCGCAGGTGCCGCCAGACCATGCCCGTGCTTTTGTAGAGGCCGTTCAGTCGGTTGGTTAATCTGATACCCTTCGTCCAATGGAAATATCTCCCGAGATCAAACCACAGTTTGAAGCCTTTATTCATGACCTGCAAGACCGTATCTGCAGCGGTCTGGAAGCCGCGGATGGCAAAGCCCGGTTTCGGCAAGATACCTGGGACCGCCCCGGTGGCGGGGGCGGCCGTACCCGGGTAATTACGGGTGGCCTTGTCCTGGAGAAGGGCGGCGTCAATGTTTCTACCGTGCATGGCGAGCTGCCCAAACCCCTGCAGCAGCATTTTGGCGTGCAGGCCGCGTGGTTTCATGCCTGCGGCCTCAGCCTGGTCATTCACCCGGAAAATCCTCATGTGCCCACGGTGCATGCCAACTGGCGTTATTTTGAACTGTATGACAACCCGGAGAGGACCCGTGCAATAGATTGCTGGTTTGGGGGCGGTGCGGACCTTACCCCTTATTATCTCTACCCGGAAGATGCCGTCCACTTTCACTGCACCCTGGCAGATGCCTGCGCTCCGCACGGAGCCGACTTGTATCCCCGGTACAAAAAAGCCTGCGACGAGTATTTTTATAACCATCACAGGGGAGAGGGCAGGGGTGTGGGCGGTTTGTTTTTTGATTACCTGCGGCCTGCGCCGGGGCATACTGCAGCGCAGTGGTATGACTTTGTAACAAGCACAGCCAATGTTTTTCTGGATGCATATGTACCCATTATGATGCGCAGAAAAGCTATGACCAGTACTGAAGCCCAGCGCTTCTGGCAGGAGCTGCGCCGGGGTCGTTATGTAGAGTTTAACCTCATTCATGACCGTGGCACGCTTTTTGGCCTCAAGACCCATGGCCGCACAGAATCTATCCTGATGAGCCTGCCCCCGCGCGTGCGCTGGGAATATGATCATGTGCCCGGAACGGGCACTCCTGAGGCGCATTTGGTGGAAGTACTGCGCCAGCCTGTGGATTGGCTGGGTTAGGCTGCAGAACAAATGCCTGCAAGGAATGCACCCGGGTTGTTGGCGTATTCCGTATGATTTATTGTGCAGGTAAGAAATGTTTTTGGTGTATTTTGAAGCAGGGTGTTTATTATGTATTACCTTGCAGTTAAGAATCCATAATGGCTGCTTAATTTCGTTTTAGTATGAAAAACTTTTTGTCCCGTATCTGGTTGGTGATTGGGGTTTTGTGTGCCACAAGCCTGGCCTATGCCAACAATTTACAGATCACAAACGTATCGGTGCCCAATGACAGCACCATCACCTTTGATGTTAGCTGGGATAACAGCTGGCGCATTACGGCAACAACCCCTAATAACTGGGATGCGGTCTGGATATTTGTCAAGCGTAAGGACTGTAGTGACACTCGCTGGACGCATGTGAAGCTGGATTCTGCCGGCAGCAAACATGCGGCAGGCAACCCCCTTACCGTACAAGGAGTAAAGGATAGTATCGGTGTGTTCCTGCTGCGCCAGACAGACGGTGTGGGGCATATTTCATCTGTGGCCTGTACCCTGCGCATGCAACCCCTGGGCTCCGCCAATTATGATTTCCAGGTTTTCGGTATAGAAATGGTATGGGTGCCTGACGGGTCCTTTCAACTGGGTAACAGCTCTTCTTCCGGTTATTTCCGCCAGGGAGATGTCACCAACCCGTTCCCGGTAACCAGTGAAAATGTAATTGCGGTAGGTTCCGGTGCCGGCCAGCTGACAGCTGTACAATGGCCTCCTGCAACAAACATCCCGGCTAACTTCCCTAAGGGTTTCCGCGGGTTTTATTGCATGAAATATGAAATCAGCCAGGGGCAATATTTGGCTTTTCTGAATGCCCTGTCTTCAGACCAGGCCAGTGTCCGGAATGGTGCTCCGACCACTTATCGTCATAATACGACCGGTGCCTGGCCTAACCTGCAGACCACTGTGCCCCACAGAGCCAGGGGTTTCATGAGCTGGCAGGATTTGCTAGCCTACCTGGACTGGAGTGGCCTTCGCCCTATGACAGAGCTTGAATATGAGAAAGTAGCCCGCGGTCCGGTGACCCCGGTATCCGGCGGATATGTGTGGGGCTCTTCCACCATCTTTGATGTAAATACATTGACCAATGACGGTGCCGATAATGAAACGGTTGGCGGCTCGCCAACCCCGGGTAGCGGCCTGGCCAATTATCATGGCGGTACCCTGCCTGCTGCAGCGCTTATAGGCCCCTTCCGTGTGGGATTCGCTGCCGGTGCGGCCAGTGGCCGTGTAGAGGCCGGTGCCGGCTATTATGGCGCCATGGAGCTGTCCGGTAACTTGTTTGAGCAAGCGATCTCAACGCATGATGCCGCCGGGCTGGCCTTCACAGGGTTGCATGGAGATGGTGAATTGGCGGGACCACCCTTAACCGGCCGTGCCAATGTGACCAATTGGCCCGAAGCCGCCCAGACTGCTTACATCTACCGGGGTGGGGCTTTCCATAGCCCGGCCGGCAATTGCCAGACCTCGTCGCGTGTCCGGGTCTTTAGTACAGATGCTACGGTAACTCAAAATACCTCTGCCACTGTATGGGTAAACGGTGCGCTCACTTTTTATGATAGCGGCGGCGCAGGTGGCAACTATGGCGCTTGTGAAGATTATACCATCATATTCCGTTCTAACTGCGACTCTCCCATCCGTATGCAGATCAACAGCGTTACGCTCAATGGGGGTTCAGGCACTGCCTGCGGCAGCGGCTGGCAAACGGATCGTATTACCATATATGACAATGCAGGCGCATCAGGTACCATTCTTTATGGGCCGGGTACAGGTCCTACGGGCGCCTATATCTCTACGAATGTGAATAATGCGATTGCCTTCCGTTTTCAATCGGATAATACCTTGGTTGCTGCGGGCTGGCAGATCACCGTATCCAATGACTATGGGACCTGCTATAATGTAGGTACCCGCAAGCCCAATACCGGTGGCCGCGGTGTGCGCCATCTCTGGTAAACCGCAAGTGGTATGAGAGCGCACTTGATCACCCTCTTAGGGTTATGGTTATTATGCCAGACTCCTGTAACCGCCCAGTTCCTGGGCGGAACAGGCGGGGGTGCCGTGAACTACCGGGGCCCTGCTTTGCCCTGTCTTTCCCTCAGCCTTTTTAATGGCGGTGCAGGCGGCGGCGCAAGCGATAGCCCGGGTCCGTCCCTGCCTTGCAATAACCTGGGGATGTTTAATGGCGGAGTGGGTAGCGGCCATTCGGATACGCTCGTACGGAGCTCACTGGATTGCGGGTTATTTGGCAGCAGCTCCGGGGGCAGAGGCAGTGGCTATGCCGCGGCGCAGCCGGATGTCAGCCCGCTGGATTGTGGCTTTTTTACAGGAAGTACTGGCAGTGGAGACGGCTCCGCTGTCCCGGCCGTGAGCCCGCTGGATTGCAACCTGTTTGCGGGTAGTGAAGGCAGCGGCCATTCTACGGCTGTTCCACCTGTGAGCCCGCTGGATTGCAAGTTGTTTGCCGGCAGCAGAGGCAGTGGGCATGACAATATAGAAATTGAGGATGCTATTGATATGTCAGGCGCAGACCTGGTGTGGATAGGTGAGAAGGACCGCAACTGGTTTGACGCGGATAACTGGAGCGGTTGTGACCTCCTCCCTTCCTGCGCACGCAATGTGGTCATTGCACCTGCCCTGCACACGCCTTTTATCAATGCCCCTAACGCTGCCTGCCATAATATCACCATACGAGGTGGCGCGTTGCTGGAGATTGCCACTACTTATAACCTGGATGTGTGCGGCCACTGGGTGAATGAAGGGCAGTTGATCGCAGATGTCAACTCCTCGGTGACCCTGGTAGGTACGGCCGATCAGCGGGTGGCCGGTGATTGTGAGGGCCCCAATGCCTTCTCTGAGCTCATCGTTTATAAGGCTACGGGTAAGGTGCGCCTGGAAGATAGCGTGCAGGTGATGGATACCCTGTGGCTGCGCGGCGGCTTGGTAGTTACAGAAGCCTATGTACTGAGCTTGCTGGCCGATGGCCCTGCGGCCCTCAAACCCGGTTATGGCCCTAACAGCTATGTGCAGGGCAACCTGCGGCGTTACCTCCAGCCAACGGGTGAATATGCCTTCCCGGTGGGAGATACGCTGATGGGGTATGAACTTGCACGCACAGACTTCGTGGAAGCAACCAGCATTGAACATCTTACTGCGCGTTTTGACCGCTTTGCTGCCTTGCCCTCCTTCACCAGCACAGACCCTGAATGTGGGAATAATGGCTATGATGAGGAACTGCTCAATAATGGTTACTGGACTGTCAATGCCTTTCCGCTGGCGCAGGCCAATACCGGGCGTTATCACATACACCTGCATAACGTGGGCTATACCAATGAGAAGGCCGCTTTTACTGTAGTGCGCCGCCCCACGGGCACGGCTGGTTTGGGCGGATGGGCATTGAATGGAGATTGTGATGCGACTTCCGTAGCCAGCCTGGTAAGCCGGCAGGGTATGCAAGGCTTCTCTGAGTTTGCTACGGCACAGACCGATGTTCCCTTCCCGCTGGATAAACTCCAGTTGGTGGCCTCTCCGGAGCCGGACTATATTCGCCTGAACTGGCTTTCTGAAGTGGAGACCCCCACCGGTCGTTTTGAACTACTGCGCGGCGAGAGTCCCGATGCCCTTCGGTTACTGACCACTCTCAACCTGGAAACCCAGGCCCAAGAGATGGTGTTCACGCACAATGACTTCCAGGTACAGAGAGGTGTAGGCTATTATTACCAGGTGTTGCGAATGGATGCAGACGGCGGCGGGCGCCTTTCCAATATTGCCCATGCCATCCTGCCCAAGGTGCAGCGCTTTGCCTATAACGTATACCCTAATCCGGCAAATACCGAAGTGCATATCAGCCTTTCTGCTTCCGGTAGCGAGCAGGTAACCATTCGCGTAACCAATCAGCTGGGCCAGCGCCTGTATGATGACCGTGTATGGGTCAATGAAGTGCAAAGCCGCCAGACCATTCGCATTGCAGACTGGGCTGTAGGGGTCTACTATATCACCCTCAGCAACGATAAAGAGTTGGATACCATTAAACTGGTGAAGCTGAGCCGGTAGTACCCGGTAATATAAAATCATCCTAACCTGATAACTGGAGACACCCCGGCATGCGCCCGGGGTTTTCTTTTGGGCAGCAAATGTTGCTTAGCGCAAGCGGTAGAGCAGCCGCTTGTAACTTCTCTGCAAGTGGAAAGACGCTACCCTAAGCCAGCCGAAAGCCTTGCCGTCCAGCGAGGAGCGGGCGCTGCCCGTGTGGCTGCCCTGCACCGCCAGGGTGGGGTGCGACCAGTAGATCTGCAATACCCCCGCATCTGCACATATGTTGTGAAACCAGTCCATCTGCAGGTCGGTAGGGTGGGTCAGCAGGTGAGCAATGAGGCCCCCGGCGGCCTTGCGGTCTATCAGGTACGCTCCTGCAGTGCGGCCAAAAGTAGCTTTGTACAGGTGCTGGCCCTTCTGGCGTTGAGAGCCGGGCACATAGCGTAGTGTAGAGTCTTCTATGGAGATAAGAAAGCCCGCCAGCTCCCGCCGGGCAATCTCTTCCCGGATAGCCGCCAGTTCCGGAATGAAGTTTGGCTCCAGGATAATGTCATCTTCAAAGACCAGGCAGTAGGGGGCGTCCGTTTCCAGCAGGCGTTGATAGGCTCGCAGGTGTTTATAAGCGCAGGAAGTGCGGGGAGACAGCGGCTCCAGCATGTCGTCCTTAAAGTAAGGGGCCACGGCCTCATGGGTGAGGTCCGGTACATCGCCTTCCAGGATATAGCAGACATCCAGGGGTTTGCCTGCCAGCTGGCGCTCTATATGCGCTTTGCGGGCATGCGCTGTGCGCACATGGATGACGTAGGTGAGCACAGGAGCCTGCATGAGACTACCCGTTCATCATCATCAGGAACTCCTCGTTGGTGGAGGTGCCGTGCATCTTGTCCTGGATAAACTCCATGGCTTCCAGTGAATTCATATCTGCCAGGAACTTGCGCAGGATCCACACCCTTTGCAGGGTCTTGCGGTCCATCAGCAGCTCCTCGTGGCGGGTGCCGCTGGCTACCACGTCTATGGCCGGGTAAATGCGGCGGTTAGCCAGGCGGCGGTCCAGTTGCAGCTCCATATTGCCGGTACCCTTGAATTCCTCAAAGATCACTTCGTCCATCTTGGAGCCCGTATCTATCAGGGCCGTAGCCAGGATGGTGAGGCTGCCCCCGTTCTCCACGTTGCGGGCAGCGCCAAAGAAACGCTTGGGTTTGTGCAGGGCATTGGCATCCACACCCCCGGAGAGGATCTTGCCGCTGGCCGGCATCACGGCATTGTAGGCGCGTGCCAGGCGGGTGATAGAGTCCAGCAGGATGACCACATCATGGCCGCTCTCTACCAGTCGTTTCGCTTTTTCAAGCGCCATGCGGCTCACCTGCACGTGGCGCTCCGCCTGTTCGTCAAATGTGCTGGCAATGACCTCTGCATTCACATTGCGCTGCATATCGGTCACCTCTTCGGGGCGCTCATCTATCAGCAGCACAATGAGGTAGCACTCGGGGTGGTTCTTGGCAATGGCATTGGCCACCTGCTGCAGCAGTATGGTCTTCCCCGTCTTGGGTTGCGCCACGATCAGTCCGCGCTGGCCTTTGCCTATGGGGGCGAACAGGTCCAGGATGCGCAGGCTCATATCCTTGCTTTCGTAGGAGAGGTTGAACTTCTCGTCCGGGAACAAGGGGGTCAGGTGGTCAAAGAAGATGCGGTCGCGGATCTCGCTGGGTTTGCGGCCGTTAATACTCTCCGCTTCCAGCAGAAAGAAATAACGCTCTCCTTCTTTGGGGGGGCGCAGTTTGCCCACAACCGTATCCCCGGTTTTGAGGCCCAGCTGGCGGATCTGCTGGGGGGTTACGAAAACATCATCCGGGGAAGGCAGGTAATTATATTCCGGACTGCGGAGGAAGCCAAAACCTTCGTCCATCACTTCCAGCACTCCCTGGTTGACAATGGCGGTGGCAAAGTCCTCGGGCGTAGGGTCTTCTACCCGGTAACTGGGGGCCTGGGGATGTTGCTGCCCGCCCTGGGGCTGCTGCTGGCGGTTTTGCTGCGGGTGCTGTCCCTGTTGCTGCGTGCGATTTTGCTGTTGTGGCTGTCCGCCCTGCTGGGGTGGTTGCCCGCTTTGGTTCAGGAAGCGCTGTCCACCTGCCTGCCCGGGTTGCTGAAAGCGCGGATTGTTCGGTTGTTGCGTGCGATTTTGCTGTGGAGATTGCCCGGGTTGCTGTGGGCGGTTCTCCCGGGGCTCGCGCGGCTCCCGGTTCTCATGCCTGCGTTCCTGCCGCGGGTGTGGTTCCCTGGGTTCCTGGCCCTGTGGTGCGGGGAATTGCGTGCGGGGCGGCCTTTCGGAAGGAGCGCGTTCTGTGGGTGGGTCGTTTGCCGGGGGGCTGGCTGTTTTTTCAGCGGCAAACAGGCTGTTGTCTTCGGCCGGTTCTGTATGGCGGGACTGGCGGCCCCTGCGGCGGCGCTCTCCCTGTTCGGCCTCTGGTGTGGCAGACGGTGTTTCCGCGGGTTGTCTCTCGGCTTCCGTGGGGATTGTGCGCCGGGGCGGCATTTCCACCCGGCTCGCTTTATCCTGCAGTTTGGCAGTAATGGCATCCACCAACTCTTTCTTTTTCAGGTTCTTGACGTCTGCCACATCCAGTGACTCGGCAATCTGGCGGAGCTCCGCTACCACCTTGTTGTTCAATTCCGCAGTGCTTTGCATAGTTTTTAGGGCGCTTTCGGCACATACAGCAGGCAGTAGGGACCTCTCTGGTACCCATACCCACAGCGGGTACGTACTTGGTTGCTTTCGCGAAAAAAAGAAATTAGGATTGATTGTCTGACCTTGAAACAAACATATGTCTCAAGTACTGGCCTGACGTCTGCAAATTTATGCAAAAGAAAATCTAAACTGCCAATAGCGTGCCTGTTTTATTTTATTTCGAGGCAATTTTTAATCAGGATATTCCATCTTCCCCAAAATATACTTTCCATGCTATCACTCACTTCTATTCAACAGGACCCTGAAGGGGTGGCCCGGCGGCTGGCTGTTAAGAATTTTACCCAGGCCCCCGTTCTTCTGGCAGACATTCGCCAGTTGGATACGGACCGCCGTGCGCGGCTGCAGGAGCTGGAGACCCTGCGGGCAGAGATGAACCGCCTGGCTAAGCAGATAGGGGTGGAAATGGCGCAGGGCAATGCTGCCGCAGCAGAACAGGCCAAAACGCAGAACCAGGCCCTGAAACAGCAGATCGCCCAGATGGAGGCCGTGGTCAATGAGGTGGCGGCCCGCCTGGATGCGTTGCTGGTGCAGCTGCCCAACCTGCCCCATGAAAGTGTGCCCCCCGGCAAATCCGCCGAAGATAACAGCGTAATACAGGAGAAAAAGGTGGCCCTGCAGCTGCCGCCCAATCCCTTGCCCCACTGGGAACTGGTGTCCCGCCTGGATATCATAGACTTTGAGCTGGGGGTGAAACTTACGGGTGCCGGCTTCCCGGTATATAAAGGCCAGGGTGCGCGCCTGCAGCGGGCGCTTATCCAGTTTTTCCTGGACCGCGCTACCGCCGCAGGGTATACCGAGATACAGCCCCCCATCTTTGTCAACGAAGCCAGTGCCTATGCTACCGGCCAGTTGCCCGACAAAGACGGGCAGATGTATTATATGGAGCGCGATAACCTCTATGTCATCCCCACGGCAGAGGTGCCCATTACCAACCTGTTCCGGGATGTGATCCTGGACGAACACCAGCTGCCCGTGCGCTGCTGTGGCTATACCCCCTGCTTTCGCCGGGAAGCCGGCAGCTATGGCAAAGATGTACGGGGCCTTAACCGCCTCCACCAGTTTGATAAGGTGGAGATTGTGCAGATCACCACTCCCGATGCCAGCTATGCGGTCCTGGAAGATATGCTCAATTATGTGCGTGGCCTGCTGGATGCCTTGGAGCTTCCCTATCGTACCCTTTTGTTATGCGGAGGAGATATGAGCTTTACCAGTGCCAAGACCTATGATATGGAGGTGTGGAGCGCCGCGCAGGAGCGCTGGCTGGAGGTCAGCTCCGTATCCAACTTTGAGACCTACCAGGCCAATCGCCTCAAGCTGCGTTATAAGCGGGGCAAGGATAAGGTGATTTGCCATACCCTCAATGGAAGCGCGCTGGCTTTGCCGCGCATCGTGGCCGCCCTGCTGGAGAACGGCCAGCAGGCGGATGGCAGCGTCCGATTACCCCGGGCTTTGCATGCTTATATGGGCGTTGAATACATTAAGGCTGAAAAATAAGCCAATGCCCACCGATTAAGGCGGGGTTTTGTGCAAGTTTAATCGGTATTAGCGATATTTATCGCAAATTGCGATATGCAATATTCATGATGCGTGCTTCACATATACAACTTAAGCCACAGGATATAGTTGTCATGCTAAAACTAGTGGCTCTAGGAAAACAGAGCTGGAGCCAGCAGCAGCTTTCCAGGGAATTGGGTTTAAGTCAGTCTGAGGTAAGCCAGGCTTTGCGTCGGGCTTCCTATGCAAGACTTTACTCGCACACAAAGCGCGTAAATAGATCTGCTTTGCTTGAGTTTTTACAGCATGGAGTAGCCTATACATTTCCTCAGCAACCCGGCCCTTTAGTTAGAGGGATCCCAACTGCCCATGCGGCAGCTCCACTCAACCATATCATTCATGCGTCTGCTCCGTATGTGTGGCCTCATCCGCAGGGTACTCTGTTGGGACAAGCGATTATTCCACTCATACCTAGTGTGCCTCAGGCATGCTTGGCAGATCCTGTTCTGTATGAGCTGCTTGCCTTAGTGGATGCGATTAGGGTAGGTAAAGCCAGGGAGCAAGCGATTGCCCGAAAAGAACTTGTTAACGTTTTTGCTGAAAGCGATGTATAACAGGCAAATTAACCTGAGCGTTGTGGCACAGGTCGCACAGGGACTGGCCGAATTGTCAGATAGTGTGGTGTTTGTTGGGGGTGCAATCATAAGTGTATATGTGGATGATCCGGCCGCAGACGAAGTGAGACCTACTAAAGATATAGACTTGGCAGTAGATATTCTCAGCTATGGAGAGTGGAGCCAGTTGGTAGACAGGCTCCGGGTGCTTGGCTTTCGGGAAGACCCCCATAGACATCTGAGTGCATTTCTATATCAGGATATTTCTGTAGATATCTTGCCTGCTAATGAGGCTGTTTTAGGGGTAACCAATTGCTGGTATAAACCCGCACTGTCTATGTTAATGAAGGAACGGTTGCCTGCGGGGCCGTCTATAAATCTCCTGAGCGCACCTTACTTCTTGGCAACTAAGTTTGAAGCCTTTCATGATAGAGGCCAGTGGGATTACCGGGCTAGTCATGATTTTGAGGACATTATATATGTGCTGGATAATCGAAGCACCATGATTCAGGAAATCCTGGAGTCAGACATGATAGTAAAGCGTTTTTTGCAGGATAGCTTTCAGCATCTGCTAGACCAGCCTTATGCCGAAGAGTACATAAGCGGCCATCTTCACCCGTTGATTGTGGAAGCACGCCTCCCTTTGCTCATGGAAAAAATCAGGCAGATACTTAAAATCTAGAATCAGGATGGATTATGAGGCATTCAGAGCTCATTTTTTTTGGGGGGGGTCTAAATTTTTTTCTAAAAG
>JAHBTG010000006.1 GCA_019638695.1 Bacteroidota bacterium
TATTTTGCCGATGAAGCCTGGTGCGTGGGCCCCCCGGCCAGTGCCGAGAGTTACCTGCGCGGCGATTATATCCTGGAGCTGTGCAAACAAACCGGCGCCGACGCCATTCACCCGGGCTACGGGTTCCTCAGCGAGAATGCCGACTTCCGCCGCAAGTGCGAAAAGGCAGGTATTACCTTTATCGGTCCCACCGCAGACGCTATGGAGCTGATGGGCAGCAAGATCGCCAGTAAGCAGGCTGTCAAGGCGTTTGGTGTGCCCCTGGTGCCCGGACTGGACGAGGCTATTACCGATGTGCAGGCCGCCAAGCAGGTGGCCCGGCAGATTGGTTTTCCCGTGCTCATTAAGGCCAGTGCCGGCGGCGGCGGCAAGGGTATGCGTATGGTGGAGCACCTGGAGGAATTTGAGGAACAAATGGCCCGTGCGGTGAACGAGGCGGTGAGCGCCTTTGGAGACGGCGCCGTTTTTATTGAGAAATATGCCCTGAAGCCCCGCCACGTGGAGATACAGGTGCTGGCAGACCAGCACGGCAATATCCTGTACCTGTTTGAGCGGGAGTGCAGCGTGCAGCGCCGCCACCAGAAAGTGATAGAGGAAGCGCCCAGCGCCGTCCTCACACCCGAAATGCGCCAGGCTATGGGCGAAGCTGCCGTCGCCGTGTGCAAAGCCTGCAACTATACCAATGCCGGCACCGTGGAGTTCCTGGTAGATGCCGACCGCAATTTCTATTTCCTGGAAATGAACACCCGCCTGCAGGTGGAGCACCCTGTGACTGAGATGATCACCGGGCTGGACCTGGTGGAGTGGCAGATCCGCGTGGCCCGTGGCGAGCGCCTGCCCTTCACCCAGGAAGACCTGGAGATCAACGGGCATAGCATAGAAGCCCGGGTATATGCCGAAGACCCCCGAAACAATTTCTTGCCCGATATCGGGCGCCTGCAGGTGTATCGCCGTCCGGAGGGGGAGGGGATTCGTGTGGATGACGGCTTTGTAGAAGGCATGGACATTCCGATCTACTATGATCCTATGATCGCCAAGCTCATTGTGCATGCTCCTACCCGTGAAGAAGCGGTCGCCCGCATGCGGCAGGCCATTGCGCAGTATACGATCGTGGGCATAGAGACCACACTGGATTTCTGCCGGTTTGTGATGGAGCACCCGGCTTTTATCAGCGGAGATTTTGACACGGGCTTTGTGGGCCAGCACTATCGCCCCGAATTGCTCGACCAGCCTGTGACGGCGGCCGAAGTGCAAGCCGTAGTTTCGGCAGTACCCTTGCTGCTGGAGGCGATTGCTGCGCAGCAACCCGGCGCAGTGCCTGCCGCCCTGCCGCAGAAATCCCTGGATGCCTGGCATACTGCCCGCAAGGCGTAATGGCAGCAGGTTTTTAACTTATCTTGCCTGTGCGGCAAGTGTATATGTCTCGTTTGGCTTCCTGGTTAAGTAGTCAGCGCCCTTGGCGGCTGATCGCCTTCGCTTGTGCGCTGCGCCTGGTCTTTTGCTGTATCTATGCGCTCAGCGATCCCTGGGAGCAGGTGCCCGTGCGGGATGAATGGTATACCTATGCCGGCACGGACGGCTACATTCAGCTGGCCCGCACGTTCCGCACAGATGGCCGCTGGGCCTATTACCCCGATGCGCCCACTGCCCATAACCGTCCCCCCCTGCACCCGCTGGTGCTGGCGGTGACATCTGCCTGGGATGCCGACCACTGGTATCTTTGGTGGATGCTGGCGGCCATTGCCCTGCAAGCCGGGGCCATGTATGGCCTGTCCCGCAGCATGAAACTGCTGCAACTGCCTGTGTTACTGCAGCATGCGGTATTGCTGGTATTTGCCGTACATCCCTACCTGGTGGGCATCTGCCGCGCCAGCACTTTCGTCCCGCTGGCTATCCTGCTCAGCTGCCTGCTGCTGTGGGCCATTTTGCAGGCCCGGAGCAAACCCACTCCATGGGCATTTCTTTGCTGCGGAATACTTGCCGGTTTGCTGGCCCTTACCCACGGCACCCTCATCCTGCTGGCGGGGCTCCTGCCGGTGATGCTTTGGCCCAATAGAAAGGCTATCCTGGTCTCTTTGCTGGCTATCGTTTGCACCCTGTTGCCCTGGAGTCTCTGGAACTGGTATGCGCATTACCAGGTCATTCCTGTGGCCACAGGCGCCGGTATCCAATACTGGAAAGGTGAGGCCTGGATACGCCGGCAGCCCGACCTGGAGTATCGTGTCTACCAGGCCCATACCGGCTCCCCGCTGAAACAGACTTACTTTGGGCCCGATGCTCCCGGGGATGATGACCTGCTACTCCGGCTGGCCTGGCAGGATGTGCAGGCCCACCCTGTGGATTACGTGTGGCGCACAGCACGCAGCTACATACTGTTCTGGTTGCCCGATGACCGCAGTCCTTGGAAACAAGCCCTTACCTGGTTCCTCAATATCCCCTTGCTGGCCGCCGCTGCCTGGATGCTCTGGAAAGACCGCCGCGTCTGGTGGCAGGACCCTTTTCTGCGCGGACTGGCCTTCTGGTGGGTATTGCTGCCGTTGCCTTTTGCCCTGCTGGCTGCCGTCACCGGCTACTTTATCATGTTGTTGCCGATACTGCTGTTGTGGATGGCGGTAGTGTATGCGAAAAAAGAAAGATGGCCGGTACAAACACGGTGACCGTATGATGTGACCCGAAGAGTTGTAACTTGAGGGGATTCGTCCTTTATCTATCCCTTGCATATGCGTATCGACTTCCGGCAGAAACGACTTCTGTTTATCTGTTTGTTCGCCCTGCTATCAGCCTGCAGCGGACCCGATGAACTGGTGGGCAAGTGGCAGGTGCTTGCCGTAGAACCCGATGAAAGCAAAGGCCCTGCGCCGCAGATGGTCAAAGACCTGCTGCAATACCTGCGGGGTGCGGAGTACACCATTCGGGAAGACGGCACCTTTCACAAGACAGGTTCTTTTGAAGATGTTGCCGGCACCTGGACACGCACAGAAGATACCTATACGCTCTCCAAGAAGAACGGCTTCAAGGAGATCTGGATCATCAGGAGCCGGGAAAAAGAAGGCTATGTGGTGACCTTAAAAAGCCAGAGCGATAACCCCGATATGTTCCTGCGCATCCGCCGCATAGGGGGGCATGAAGACTGATTCTCCCGCGTCCAGCCTCCTTGGCCACTGCCTGCCGGAACTGCTTCCGGCTACCCGCCTGACGCCGCTGGAACTGGCGGGACACCGCATATGGCTCAAGCGGGAAGATGACCCCTGGCTGGGAGGGAACAAACTGCGCAAGGCATCCAGCCTGATCCCTTACCTGCAGCAGCAGGGAGTCCCCGTTGTCGCGCTTATCGGGGGGGCTTATAGCAATCATGTGCTGGCGCTGGCGCAGCTGCTTCTGCAATATGGCCTGACCGTGCATGCCTTCCTGCGCGGAGAGCCCGGGCTGGCACCAGTGGGTAACCGGCATTTCTTGCGCATACTGTTGCCCGAAACACAATGTCACTGGGTGCCTCGTTCGCGGTGGGCTGAGGTGCACACGCTGGCCACTGCCTGGGCGCAGGAAGTGGGGGCTGCGTTGGTGCCGGAGGGCGGTTTTCATGCGGCCGCTGTGCCTGGCGCCGCTACGCTGGCGCTGGATATTGCCCGTAATGAAGCCGCTATGACGCAGGCGTTTGCGCACCTGTGGCTGGATGCCGGTACGGGCCTGACCGCTGCCGCCACCCTGCTGACAGATGCCCTGCGTTGTCCGCATCGCCATTATCATGTGGTGTTGCTGGCAGAGGATGCCCATGCCTTCCGGCAGAAACTCCTGCAGGTGCAGGACTGGCTGCAGCGCTACCTGGGCCGCCCTGTGCCTGTGCCTGCTTCCCTGCATCTGCATCTCCCGGTATGGGACACCCGGTTTGGCAAAGTGTCAGCCAAAGGCACACGATACCTTCAGGACTTTGCCCGGCAGTATGGCATTCTGCTGGACCCGGTATATACTCTCAAATTACTGGCTACCGCAGAGCAATGGATCGCCACCCAGGCAGACCCTGGCCAGGTACTGGTGGTACATAGCGGAGGGCAGCCGGCACTCTCGGGCTTCAAGTTTCCCGCTACGGGTTAATCCTCTTCCTTCAGCAAGGCGTGGGCTACCGCCACGCAGATATCCATGGCCTGGACCACATAATCCGGCTTCTGCAGGCGCCCGTGGAAATAAGCATAGCTGTTGCCGTTGTCCAGTTGCAGGGTAATGGTGTCACCTTCTGTCCGTACATCGGTGAAGAACCAGTGTTTCAGGTAATGATGCAGCTCATGCGACGCTATGAGGTTGAGTGCTGCGGCGGGATGCTCTGTATAGATGGCTACATGGGGGTTCAGCGCCTTGGCATCTACACTGGCCTTAGGTAAACCGGGTTGCAGGCGCTGCCGCATTTCGGGGAGCACTGTGCCGCTGGGCAGCCAGGACATGTCATCCCAGATCGCCAGCGGAGGAAAGGTTCTGCCCGGGGCCTTGAGCACCACCTTAAGCTTGGGATTGAAGGTTTTCCAGTCATACTGGGTTTTGTCTACCCGGGTGCCTTCGCTGTGCTCTGTGCGGGTGGTGCCCACCCACATGCGGCCGGTAACATCTATGGCAAAGTCCTTGTATTTGCCCGAAACCCCGTCATCGTTAGGCTTGGGGAAGGTGTGGGTCTTCATTCCCAGTTTTTCCAGGAAGTCTTCCAGCTGGGTATGGTCCACCTTCTTTTTGCGGAATATGGCCAGTACCATGATCAGAATGCCAGTAATGACGAGGCCGCCCAGTACATAGAGCGTTATGTTTCCTTCCATCATAAGTATAGGTATTAGTCGTTTAGTGGTGCAAAGATAGATGCTGGGTTGTATTGTTCGTGTGCCTTGTTCTAATGTGGAGCGGGGAGCGGCACCAGGGATTGGGCATAATAATGCGTATAGAACGGCATATGCCGTGCTTGTACCAGGTGGCGCAAGGTATGGACTTCCATGGCTGCAAACAACATTTCCAGGCTGGAAATGCGGCTAAGGTCTTTGTCGGCATCATCCGGGAGCACATCTATGGCATATACCTGTGCGGCATGCAGGTCCTGGGCCAGCAGTTGCTGCCCGGTGTGGGGGGCTGTGTCCGTATCTACAAATTGCAGTCTGTAGCGGCTGTAAAGCAGGTCCTCCTCTCGTCGTTGCAGTTGCCAGTCGCTGTGGTGATTGCAGACGGGGCACTTGAGTTGCCCGGCCAGCAGCAGGCAGGTATCCGATTGTACATCGTAGTCGCCGGCAGACAGCAGCGCAGCCAGTTGATGTGCAAGCTGCTCGTTTAGTGCCAGGGTTTTATCTCCCAGGTATAACAAGGATAGTCCCTGTGCCTGGTGTACGAAGAGCGATACCGGCTGAGGGCAGGCCAGCACATTGGTATCACAGGCCGGACAGGCCAGCATGTCTGGCCCGGGACTGGCATAGTTAGGATTCATGCGGGCAAAGATATTGCACCTTGGCTCCGGTTTTTGCACATTTGTACAATGCACAACTGGTTTCTACACTTGTTCGAATGGACTGCCTGGGCCAATGCCTGCATGGGAGAAGCCATTTCACCTGTTTATTCGGCAGATACCTATGTCCAGCGGCAGTTTAGCCACATTATCCATGCCCAGGAGCGATGGTTGCTGCGGTTGCGCCAGGAAGAACTTACCCGGCAAGACCTGTTTGAACCGCTTCCCCTGGAGGAAGCCCTGCAGCGTGACCAGTCTTTTGCCCAGGCAATTACAGCGCTGCTCACCCTCCACCAGGAGGATACCGGCTGGCTCCGGACGCCCGTGCCTCATACCACCAACCAGGGCCAGCAATACATATTGCCCGTTCAGGGCGTGCTGACCCAGCTCCTGCACCACGGCACCCATCACAGGGCGCAGCTGGCGGCAAGATTAACTTCGCTGGGGTATGCCTCTCCTCCTATTGATTATATCTTCTATGCACGCCAATAGGGTTGCCTGCCGCCTGGTATGTCTTGTCCTTTGCGGCATGCTGGCTACTTCCCTGGGTGCACAGGGAATATGGGTGAAACAGCGTGGTAAATGGGGGTTGATAGATGCGCATGGCGAGTGGCTGCGTTTTTGTGAGTTTACAGAAGCGCTTCCTTTCCAGGAAGGATTTGCACTGGTCTCCAATGGCCAGCGCGAAGGATACCTGAACCGCAAGGGTGAACTGGCTATCTCCTTTACCTACCGCAGCGCCACACCTTTTAGCGAAGGGCTGGCCGCGGTGCAAACCGAGACCGGCTGGGGGTATATCGATACTGCCGGGGTGGTGGTCATTCCCCCGGCTTTTACCGCTGCCGAAAGTTTCTCCCAGGGGCTGGCCGCCGTGGAGACTGCCGCAGGCTGGGAGTATATAGACAGAACCGGGCAGGTGCGCATTGCAGGGCCTTTCCTCGAAGCGCTCCCTTTTCGTATGGGGCTGGCGCCTGTGATGGCAGAGGCCGGCTGGGGATATATTGATGTATCGGGGCGCTGGGTCATTCCCCCCACTTTTGAGATGGCACTGCCGGCTTTGCACGGATGGCTGCAGGTGCGGGAAAACCGCCGGTGGGGATTGCTGGATGCTGCCGGGCGCCGTGTGACGGCATCCGTCTATTATGACCTGCTGCTTTCTGAGGAAGGGCGTTTATGGGGCGAGACGGACAGTGGCTACGTGTGCCTGGATCCGCAAGGGCGCCCGGCCTTTGAGGGTCATTTTGCTGACGCAGGCCGGTACGCCGGGGGATTGGCCCCGGTGCGCACGGATAGCGGGTGGGTATACCTGGATAGCTGGGGCCGGGTGCGTATTACCCCCGGCTGCAGCCATGCCTTTCCTTTTGGTAAGCCGCTGGCACAGGTGAATTGCAGTGGTAAGATCGGGTTTGTAGATGCACAGGGTAGCTGGGTCATTAGTCCCCAGTACACACATGCTACCCATTTTGTAGAGGGTTTGGCAGGGGTCGCACGCGAAGGAAAGTGGGCGCTTGTCAATGCACAGGGGCATTTGATCACCGGGTTTGATTTTGAGGCTGTGCGATTGGATGTACAACCCTAGCCGGTGTGTTTCCGTATCCGGGCATAGTCGGTTCGGCCCTGTAATATGCGCCCATGAAAGAAAAGGCAGAGGTAACCAAGATACATGAATACCTGGGACATACCCAGAGTGTATATGCCCTGGCGCCCGCTCATCTGCCCGGGCATTTTCTCAGCGCAGGGGGAGACGGTATCGTAGCACAGTGGGCGCTTGACCGTCCGGATGTGGCTGTTGGCCTGCTCCGGGCGCCGCTGCCACTTTACAGCCTGGAGTGCCTGCCTGCCGGGCACCTGGTACTGGCCGGTCAGAATGACGGGGGATTGCATGCCCTGGACCTGGCCACGGGCAGTTTGCGCAAGAGCATACGGGTGCACCAGCGCCCCATATTCGGCCTTCAGGTGCTGCCGGGAGATGCTTATTTCCTGGCATGCAGTGAAGACGGGCAACTCTCTGTGTGGGATTGTGCTACCATAAGCTGCCAGACCACCGCACAGATCTCACAGGCCAGCCTGCGGACAGTCGTTATGCACCCCAGGGGTAAGGAATTTGCCATTGCCGGGAGTGATGGTTATGTCCGCGTGTATGCTCTGGATGGTTTTCGGCAGCTATATAGCTGGCAGGCGCATGCCAACACCGTGTTTACCCTGTGCTATAGTCCCGATGGCGAACTGCTGTTATCCGGCAGCCGGGATGCCCATCTCAAAAGCTGGGATGCCCGGCATGGCTATAGCCTGGTGCAGGATGTGCCTGCACACCTCTTTGCCGTTAATGACATGACGTTTTCTCCCGATGGAGTTCACCTGGCCACAGCCAGTATGGACAAGACCATCAAGCTATGGGACCCCTATACGCTAACGCTCATCAAAGTGATCGACCGGCCGCGCAATGGCTGCCATCTCACGGGTGTCAACCGTTTGCTGTGGTTGCCGGGTGGGGAACTGCTTTCCTGTTCGGATGACCGCACCATTATGCAGTGGCAGGTGCGTTTTTACAAAGCCTGAGCAAGAGGATCATTGCTCCATAATGCGGTTGCCGCAGATGTGCCCGCGATCCACCCGGTAGTCCAGGCTGCCTGGAAGTTAAACCCGCCGGTAATGCCGTCAATGTCCAGCACCTCGCCGGCCAGGTGCAGGCCGGCTAACGGGCTTTCCATGGTCTGGGGGTCTATGCAGGCCAGGTCCACGCCTCCGGCCGTGACAAACTCTTCCTTATAGGTCGTGCGTCCGCTGGCAGACAGATCCTGGCGCAGGAGCAGTTCCAGCAGCCGGTTACGGGGTTTGGCAGGCAGCTCTGCCCATACGGTTCCGGGAGGGATGGTTGCCAGTGTGCACAGCCGTTCCCACAGGCGGCGGGGCAGGGGATCGATAGGGCTGTTGTGCACCAGTTTGCGGGGGTGCAGGTTGCGCTGCTGCTCCAGGTATTGCATCAGGCTATCGTCCTTGTGTGCAGCCAGCCAGCAGATGCGCACCTGGTACTGGTAGTTGCGGGCATGCAGATGACGGGCTTCCCAGGCGCTCAGGCGTAGCACTGCCGGTCCGCTGACGCCCCAGTGGGTGATCAGCAAAGGGCCGGTGGCTTCCGTGCGGGTGCCGGCTATACGCACCCTCGCTGGTGCACTGAGCCCTTCCAGTCCTGCCAGGGGAGACTGGGGTATATTGAAGCTGAACAGGGAAGGCACCGGCGATACGATGGGCAGGCCCAGGTCTGCCAGCCACTGAAGCCCCTTTTGGCCAGGAGAACCGCCTGTGCAAACGATCACCCGCCGTGCTGCCAGCGCCTGACCTGAACCTGCCAGCACCTCCCAGCCCGTAGGCGCCGGAGAGAGCCTGTTTACTTTGGTTTGCGGCAGATAGTGTACACCGGCCCGGCGTGCGGCGGCCTGCAGGCAATCCACTATGGTTTGGGAGGTATTCGTATGCGGGAACATGCGGCCGTCCGCTTCGGCGACCAGCCGCACTCCTTCGGCGGCAAACCAGTCTGCCGTCTGGGGTTGCCCCCAGCGGGAAAATGCCTTACGCAGAAACCGCTCTCCCCTGGGGTAATGCTTGCTGAATGCTACTGGATCTGCCAGGTGATGCGTGACATTACAGCGGCCGCCGCCGGAGATGCGCACTTTTTCCAGGGGTTTGCCCTGCTCTGCCAGGTACACCTGCAAAGCCGGTGCCTGTCGTTTGGCGGCAATGGCGGCAAAGTAGCCCGCGGCTCCCCCGCCTATGACCAGGATATCACATTCCATCCCTTAAAGTTAGGGTGTGGTGGCCGAATGAGATAGGAGCTGGTATGAAGCGCTTTAGGGATTGTTTTTGAAAGGAGTCGTTTGGGCAATCGAAATGCCCTCTGCTTTCATTTTTCGCCCTTTGCGGGTTTACTAGTATCTTGCGACATTATGGAAACCATGCAGTTACATGTATCGACCGAAGTGGCGCGTCTGCGCCGCGTGATGATTCACAGTCCCAATAGCGGCCTGGGCAAGATAGTGCCCAGCAAAGCCCAGGAGTGGCTTTTTGAAGACATTGTGCACGTGCCCAGCATGCTGGCCAATGAGTATGACTATTTTGTGAAGCTCCTGCTCTATTTCCTGGATACCGAACGGGTAAAAGGCAGGCTGGCCCATATTGATGACCCTGCTCAGGAGCGTAACTTCTACAAACCGGGCAAAGCCGGTTTTCATGCTTCGGACAAGGTGGTGGAGCTCCAGCGCCTGCTGGCAGAGGTGCTCGCCCAGCGCGATGTGCGCCTGCAGCTGACCGCAGCCATTTGTGCCGTGGAGGGCATCTCTAATAAGATGAAAGATAACCTCATGGCCCTCAATGATATAGAGCTGGCGGCTACTTTCATTACTGGTTCCTTGCCGGACAAGACCATGATCTTTCATCCGCTGGCCAACCTGATCTTTACCCGCGACATTGGTATTGTCATTAACGACCACTTGCTGCTGAATAAGCCGGCCAAGCTGGCCCGTACCCGCGAGGCATTGCTGGCCAAGTATATCTTCTTTAACCATCCCTATTTTGCCGCCAGCCGCCAGAATATCATAGAACTTTATGAAGATGAGCATTTCTTCCTGCTGAGCGATGCCGAGCGCGAGCAAAAGATCGTCACCCTCGAAGGCGGTGATGTGATGATGGTTGCCCCCAATCACCTGCTGATCGGGGTGAGCGAACGCACCAGTCCCTATGCTGTGAACCAGGTCATTGCCCGGTTGTTTGACCGCAATGTGGTGGAAAAAGTCAGCGTCATCCGCATTCCCCCCAAGCGGGAGTTTATGCATATAGATACCGTGTTTACCCAGGTGGCAAGAGATACCTGGGTGCTTTTCGGGGGATTGGGCAGGGATGCCGATACCGAGGAGCAGTACCTGATCCGTACCATGCTGGACGAACCGCTGGAAGAGCCGCTGGCTATCCATCAGTTCACCAAAGGCCGTCGGGAGCCTAAAGAATTCCCCTACCTGGAAGACCTGCTGGAAGATGTCAGCCGCAAAGATCTGGGAGTAACCGGCGAAGTGAAGTTGATCTATAGCGGAGATGGTGAGTATCCGTATGACGAACGGGAACAGTGGACGGATAGCTGCAACCTGCTGGTAGTACAGGAAGGGGTGGCCATTGCCTATGACCGCAACGACCGCACGATGGATGCCTTCCGCAAGGCAGGCTACGAAACGGTGCGTGCTGCCGATCTGCTGGAAGCGTTTGAATTGGGTAAACGGAATCCCCAGGATATGACCAAGACCATTATCTTGCTACCCAGTGCCGAGCTCAGCCGTGCCCGTGGCGGCAGCCACTGTATGAGCATGCCGCTGCTGAGAGACCGCCTGGTATAGATTACAATGGGTATGAAGACTTCTCAAACCACCGATACCGTGCTGATGGTGCGGCCGGCGCACTTCCAGTTCAATGCGCAGACCGCGCAGAACAATGCCTTTCAGACGGAAGTGGCAGATGTGCAGGGCCTGGCCGTTACGGAATTTGACCAGATGGCCCAGAAGCTGCGCGATGCCGGTATTCACGTAATCGTCATGGCAGATTCTCCCAGTCCGGTGAAGCCCGATGCCATTTTCCCCAATAACTGGCTGACCACTCACCCGGATGGTACCGTGGTGCTGTATCCTATGTATGCTCCCAATCGCCGGCTGGAGGTGCGCACGGATGTGCTGGAATACCTGGAGGGTACCCTGGGGTACGAGATTCGTCAGCTACTGGATCTCACGGGAGAGGCGGACCGCAACCGGTTCCTGGAAGGTACCGGCAGCTTAGTGCTGGACCGGGTACATAAGGTGGCCTATGCCTGCCTCTCACCCCGCACAGACAAGTCCCTGCTGGAGGAATGGGCCCGGCGCCTGGACTATGCCCTTTGTGTATTTCATGCCAGAGATAAGCACGGACAGGATATTTACCACACCAATGTCATGATGAGCGTAGGCCATACGTTTGCCGTGGTATGCCTGGAATCTGTGCCCGATGCTGCAGAGCGCAGTAACCTGGTGCGAAGCCTGCAAAGCACAGGGCATGAGATCGTGGAGATTACGTTGGAGCAGGTCTATGATATGGCTGGCAATATGCTGCTGTTGCACAATACCCGGGGTGTTCCCAAGCTGGTGCTCAGCCGCCGCGCATATGATGTGCTCACGCCCGCGCAAACGGCACAGCTGCTCAATCACTGCGAGCTGCTCCCCGTAGACATTACCCATATCGAGATTGCAGGCGGAGGCAGTGCGCGTTGTATGCTGGCAGAGGTATTCCTGCCGCGGCAGTAAGAATGGAACAGTTGGTGTTTAATTCCCTGGACGGTTTGCCTGTTACAGCGGATCATTATCCTGCTGCGACTGCCCGGGGACTTATCCTGCTTTGCCACAGGTCTCATTTTAACCGGGGCGAATACCGGGAAATTGCGCCCAGGCTCAATGTATTGGGATATGCCGCACTGGCTATAGACCAAAGATCCGGCATGAATGTGCTGGGAGTGGTCAATGAAACCTCTACCCTGGCCAAGCAACAGCAACTCCCCACGGGTTACCTGGATGCCCGGCAGGATATGGAAGCTGCCCTTGTTTATGCTTGCCGGCTGCACCATAATAAGCCGGTAATCCTCATGGGAAGTTCCTATTCGGCTGCTTTGGCGCTCATGCTTGGGGCCACCCATCCACAGGTAAAGGCAGTGATCGCATTCAGCCCGGGAGAATACCTGAGGAAGACATCGGTTGCGGGGGCAGTTGCCGGCCTGAAGAAACCTGTTTTTGTCACTTCTGCCCGGCAGGAGATTCCGGATACGGAGCGTTTGGTCGCCGGAGTGGATCCTGTATGCCTCACACACTTCAAACCCGAGGTGGAAGGCGCACATGGTGCCCGGGCACTCTGGAGAAAAATAAAAGGCTCAGAATCCTATTGGCTGGCTTTGGAGCAGTTCCTGGATTCGCTGGACTGAAGTATCATTACTCCGGGAGCGCCCGCTGTGCCTGTGTGACGTGACGCAGGTTATGGGCAATGAGGAATCCCAGGATATCTCCGTACTTGAAGGTAAGCCAGCTGCCCAGCGTGGTGCCCATGCGGTGTTTGTTCAGGTTCACCTGCCGGGCCTGGCGCAGGATCTCCAGTAACCGCTCCTGCTGGCGGATGAATTCTGCCAGCGTGCCCGACTGATCGCTTGGGGTGCGGATAGGGTCATACTTTCTCATGGCCCGCATGCCTTTCCGGCGTTTGCCATTGACCGATTGGGGAGGCGTGGGCATCATACTTCGGATAGAATATCCGCCCAGCCAGCCATGGTGCAGCTCGGTTGCGGGTGAGCTTCCTTTTGCAAGCGCCTGCTGTGTGCGGGATTCCAGGCGGGGCAGGTAAAAGCGGCCGTAGCGGTTCAGGTGCTCCAGGCAGTCCAGCACGCTCCAGCGGTCTGGTGCCGGGCGTTGCTTCAAAGCTTCCGGCGGTGCCTGGCAAAAAGTAGTGTGGGCTGTAGAGAGCAGCTGTTCCGTGATGCGGACTTGTTCATCTATAAAGGCTTGGGCATTGGGCATGATCTTGGTGCTTTTGGTAGGACAAACATACCGCCGCGGATACCCTGATGCCCTTGATTTAAATCAAGAACGCTGGATTCCCTACTGCTATCTGTGTTGCATCCCTCCTGTATGCGTCCTAACTTCACCGCATGAGCTATGGTTATCCTTATGTGCGGGGCAGACGGCTGAGAGCCACTGCCGCCCTGCGCCAGATGGTGCAGGAAACGCACCTGCACCCTGCCCAGCTGATCGCGCCGCTTTTTGTGATAGAGGGACAGGGGGCAATAGAGCCTATTGCTGACATGCCGGGTTATCACCGCTATACACTAGACAGGGTGGGAGAGGAGGTGCGCAGCCTGTGGGTACTGGGTATCCGTTCTGTGCTGCTGTTTGCCAAAGTGCCCGACCATAAGAAGGATAATACCGGTACCGAGGCCCTTAACCCGGACGGCCTACTGTCCCGTGCGGTGCAGGCTGTGAAAGCGGCTGTGCCGGAAATGTGTGTGATGACCGATGTGGCGCTTGATCCCTATTCCAGCTATGGGCATGACGGCATTGTGCAGGACGGGCAGATCGTGAATGACGAAACCTGTGCAATATTGGCCCAGATGAGCGTGGTGCACGCCCGGGCAGGTGCAGACCTCGTAGCCCCGTCGGATATGATGGATGGGCGCATAGCCGCCATCCGGGAGGCCTTGGAGGGCGAGGGCCATGCCCATACGGGGATACTGGCTTATAGTGCCAAATATGCCAGCGGATTCTACGGCCCCTTCCGTAGTGCGCTGGACTCAGCGCCCGGTTTTGGCGATAAAAAGACTTACCAGATGGACCCTGCCAACCGGCAGGAGGCTGTGCGGGAAGCCCTGCAGGATGAAGCCGAAGGTGCGGATATTGTGATGGTGAAACCCGGTATGCCTTACCTGGATATTGTGCGGGATGTGGCAGATGCCGTGCAGGTACCTGTGGCTGTTTACCAGGTATCGGGGGAATACAGTATGCTGCAACTGGCTGTAAAGCACGGGCTGATGACGGAGGAGACCGCTATTATGGAACCCTTACTGGCCTTTCGCCGCGCCGGAGCCCAACTGGTAGCTACTTATTATGCGGCAGAAGCTGCCCGCTTGTTGAATGCCTGATAGAGTATACGAAACCCATAAAGTCTGATAGATATGGAATATCAATACCTCCTTGTAGACCCGGAAACGCAACCGCATGTGGCGGTGGTGCGCCTCAACCGTCCCAAAGAGCTCAATGCCCTGAACCGAAGGGTGATGGAAGAGTTGGTGCACGCTATGCAGGTGCTGGAAAGGGATGGCACTACCCGCTGCATTGTCCTCACAGGCAATGAACGCGCCTTTGCCGCCGGGGCAGACATCAAGGAAATGGCCGGCATGGGCACTGTGGATATGCTGACTATAGACCAGTTTGCCCGCTGGGATGCACTTAAGCGTATCAAAATACCCATCATTGCTGCGGTAAGCGGCTTTGCCCTAGGAGGAGGCTGCGAGCTGAGCATGCTGTGCGACATGATCGTAGCCAGTGAAACGGCCCAGTTTGGCCAGCCCGAGATCAAGATAGGCGTCATTCCCGGTGCCGGCGGCACCCAGCGCCTTACCCGTGCCATAGGCAAGGCACGGGCTATGGAACTGGTGCTTACCGGGAAGTTCATTACAGCACAGGAAGCCTTTGCCGCTGGTTTGGTTACGCGCATAGCCCCCCCGGAGCTTTTCCTGCAGGAGGCTCTGAAACTGGCCGATGAGGTGGCCCAGATGAGTCCACTGGCCGTGCGCCTGGCTAAAGAGGCGGTTCTGCAGGCTTTTGAGCAGCCGCTGGAAGCAGGCCTGCACTTTGAGCGTAAGAACTTCTATATGCTCTTTGCCAGCGAAGACCAGAAGGAAGGTATGAATGCCTTTGTGGAAAAGCGCCCCCCGGAATGGCAGGGCAGATAACCGCCCATTTCTCCGTACCGCTTATCTGGTATAAATAATATAAAAGGCCACCTTTAGGTGGCCTTTTATCGTTCCTGGAGGAAGTGCAGCTCTTTATTGCTAGAGCTTCATGATTCGTTTATTCACCTGCTTCACAGTGCCATTGGACATGGGTATGGCCAGGCGCACGTAGTACATGCCTTTTGCCAGGTGTGTGATATCCACCGAATGTTTGCTGAAGCCGGGCTCTGCGGAGACTTTCTGCTGGGCGATTAGTTGCCCGGTAGTACTGTAGATCTGGTAAGTGACGGACAGGTCTTTTTCTGCCTTGCTCCGCAGTCCTATATGGAAGTTACCCGTAGTGGGATTGGGGAATACCCGCGCTTCCACCATTTCTTCAGGAGAGGCTGTGGGATCCAGGTCTCCCAGGTATACGGCTTCCACATTGCTGTAGGTCATGGCGCCATCGTTGTCTACCATTCTCAGGCGGTAGTAGCTCAGCCCGCGATAGGGTTCCCAGTCCATCAGGTCATAATCGCGAGATGCCTGGCTGTTGCCTGCGGCGGGTACAGTACCCACGTGCTCATAAGCGAACCCGTCCCAGCTACGCTCTACGTCAAAGTATGAGGCATTGATTTCCTTGCGGGTGGTCCATTGGGTAAAGACCCACTCATTACCCACAGTAGAGGCACGGAAGAGCATCAGTTCTATAGGAAACAGCACATCTGTGTGGCACTCCTGTTGCAGGGCATTGTGGGCAAAGCCATCTTCAAATCCTCCGCGGTTGAACTTGAGGTCGTCAATAGGCTGGCATGTCAGGAGCGTTAGCTGGTGCATGGTATATCCGTCACCAGGGCCACCCAGCGCCAGCGCATAGTCCTGGGGAGGTTCACAGGTTGTGTAGGTGCGTGTATGGAATCCAAAACCGTCTCCCGATCCGCCGCGGGCGAGAATATCATCAGGGGAATCGCAAACCGTGTAGACGCGTGCATGGAATCCAAAACCATCTCCTGATCCGCCGCGGGCGAGTGTTTCGTCCATAGGGGAATCACAGACCGTGTAGACGCGTGTGTGCATTCCGTATCCGTCTCCCGATCCGCCGGTATACAGTGCGTTATCGGGCTCAATCACACAGGTAGTCAGCTGGAGCGGGCGATAAGCGAAGCCATCTCCAGTGCCGCCGGCAAAGAGTGAATAGTCATCCAGCGGACAGTTGGTTTGCACCAGGAGATGCGTGCCAAAGCCGTCGTCCGAGCTGCCCCGGTAGATGGTAAGGCCCGTAAGATCTGTGCCGCAGCGGTCACCCAGGTCGGTGGTTTCATACCCATATCCGTCTCCTGAGCCGCCAAAGTATACGTAGACGGGGTTATCCGTATTGGGTTCGCATACTTGTATCATCAATACGTCTGAAGCGCTGCCGTCACTGTTGCCGCCGGTATAGGCCACATTGATATTATCTATGATACACTGTGTGGGTAACAAGGTATCCAGTGCAAATCCCTGACCTGTACCGCCTGTGAAGAGGGAGTTGTCAATGGGGTCTGTGCATACCGTGTGTATCAGGGTGTCCATCCTAAATCCTTGGCCCGGGCCACCGGTAAAGAGTGCGGTATCCTCCGGCAGGCAGTTCTGGATTATGAGCGCATGCAGGCTAAAGCCACTGTTGTTGCCACCGGCGAAGAGGGTGGTGTCATCGGGCAATGTGCAAGGATTTGGGCGCAGTTCATGCCATGCGGTGCCATCTTCTTGCCCGCCGGCAAAGAGGGTGGTATCATCGGGCAATGTGCAAGGATTGGCCGCAAGCAGGTCCTGTACGTAGCCCGAGCCTTCTCCACCCAGGTATATAATGATATCCGGATTTTCCGGGGTAGGACAGGCATTGTATATGCGCAGGTGACTGGCATAGCCGTCTCCGCGCTCTCCTGTAAACATAGGAGAATCGAAAAGCGGGCAATGGGTTGTATGCAGTTCTATGTGGACGTTGCCACTGCCGGCACCCCCCATGTAAGGGTGAAGTACGGGGTTCAGCAGGGGGTCGCAGTTCAATAGTTCCACACTGGTGCCATGTCCGGTTCCACCTCTGAAGGCCACATCTATCTGTGGGGTACAGTTTGTTTTGATAAGATTATGACTCGTGCTGCCACTGCCGGTTCCTCCTGTGGTTACCACATCGGTAATGGCATCACAGTAGGTGGTCATGTATATGCCCAGCATTGTTCCGTGCCCTGCGCCGCCAAAGGCTGGTGCCGCATCTACAAAGTCATTACAGAAAGTTACCATGTATTCACCGAATGCAGTACCGTCTTCTGCACCGCCTTTGGCAGGTGCTTCGTCTCCCAGGGGAGCGCATTCGGCTATTGTCAATATAGCCAGGCTATTGCCATTGCCCTCCCCGCCCCTGGCTGGGGCTTCATCCTGCAGGGGAGCGCAGTAGCTGTTGGTGAGTTCGCCCTGTGCAGTGCCTTGTCCGTCGCCGCCGGTAGCCAGAGGAGCCGTGGGATCGGTATTGCAAATAGGCGTTTGGATGCTTTCGCTCATTTGATCACCGGAACCGTTGCCTCCCCAGTACAGGGTATTGTCATCAAAGGCGCAGGTGTTGGTTGCCACCTCCGCCAGGGCCGCGCCGTGGCCGTCTCCTCCCCTGTAGGGCTCATCCTGCGCCTGCAAGGCACTTGCCATGCCCAGCCATAGCATGCCAAACAGCAGGCCGGTAACAGCGGGCAATAACAAACGTTGAAGGATACTGGGGCGATACATGGGTAAAAACGGGTGCCGGGATGATGAGTTGTAGGTGGCTTGAAGAGAGGGGCGTATCTTTTATAGTATTGAAAAGAACCTGCTGGCCAAGCATAACAGGCCCGTTTTAACTGCTCTTTAGCGGCAGCTGAACCTCCAAGGGGATGCCCACGGAGATTCAGCTTGCCAAAGAGCTTATAGCGCCTTAAGAGAGGGTCTCTGTTGAGATGAAAAACAACCTTTCACTAGGGAGTCTGCGTGCGTACTCCCCGGAGGCCATAAGACGCATTGCGCGTATTGCGGGCTATGTTAGCCGATGCATTTGTGCGGTCTGAGATGCGGGCCTGGGCTATAGGAAGGTTATGTGCACCTCCTCTTTGGCCCCAGGTGAAGTTGGCTACGGGCCAGTCATTATTATCTACATGGCTTCCTGCAGCATCCAGTACGCCATTGCCATGAGATCCTTCAAAGATTACGGTAGGAACGTTTGCACTGGCGGGAGCCGCTACTGCCAGTTCTGAGGTGTTTCCGGACATTTCCATTACCCCATAGTAGGTGGCACCTGCCGTAGTGCGATTCGTAGACGCCGTGGCAGGGGCTCCATTTCTCCAGAGGGGAGCTGATGACGAAGTAGTACCTGCCGGGCCCACAACGGTTGCAATGCTTTCAGTAGCGGTGTTTGGGTTGGTGAGGCCGCCGGGGTTCGTAAATGTGGTATTCCCCCAGGCGTATTCCAGTGCTACGCGGGCCAGGGTGCCCCTGCAGGCTTTTTCATATTCCAGCTCGCTCATGGGGCGCAGGCCGCTCCAGTCCATAAAGGCCAGGTGGTCATCCCAGCTGATAGCTGTAATGGGCACCCATTGGCCATCGTTTGGTTCATTAAAGCTGTTGTTGTTATTCAGATCGCAGGCAAATACCGCGGGCGTAGTGTTGTTTACCCCTTGTTGCATGATTTCGATACGTACTCTCACGGCGGCTGCGGGAGTTTGGAGGATCACTGTACCCACCGGGTCGTTGGGGTTAACGGGGGCTACGCGGGTTACCTGCTGGTCATAGGTCAGAGTATTGAGGTAGTTGGCATACATTTCTGCGCTTACCTCGTACTTCATGATGTAGAATCCGCTCCAGCCTGCCGGGTAATTGGTAGGTATCATAGTGGAGCCTCCATAGAGTACACCTGCATTGATCTGTCCATCACTTGTAATAGTCTGTTCAGTAAATGTGCTGGGGGCACCGGTGCTGCCGATCTGGAAATCTCCCTGGGGTACATACACCATTTCGATGCCGAATACCCGGAAGTTCCAGTTGCCATTGCCGGCAGTATTGGGGGTTTGCAGGTTAATAGTAGTTGCCGGTATATCGCCGGAGCCATTGGCTACGCGGCGAACAAATACACCTATGTTATCAGATACGGTTTGCACACCCAGCAAGGCAGGGGCACTGGTAGAGTGGCCGGCGGCAGAGAGGTTCAGGTGGTTCCATTCCAGGGCGGGGCAGTTTTGATACTTGATGAAGATCCACACGGCGTCCCAGTTGGCCGGTCCTGCGCTGATGCGCCAGGAGTTTTGCCAGCTCAGGGTGAAGCTCAGGACATCTGTGGCATCATTGAACGAAGTGCCTGTGATCACTACGTTATTGGCGCGCACCACGCCGGGCATCACAAATGCCAGCGCCAGCGCCAGGGTTGCATACAGCTTTCTCATAGACAAAAACATTTTTAATAGACGAATGAACTCTAGCAAATCTAATCTGCTGAAAACAGAAAGCCTACTACATTATCTAATAAAAATATAATAGAAAGATTTTCAATAAATATGGATTGCCTGGCAATATATTATTAATGGAATGGTTGTTGATTTGTTAATTAAGCATAAGTGCCGGGTTTTTTGACACGCTTAAAAAACAATTGCCTGCCAGGCATCAATATCTTTCCCTCAAAACATTTCTTAATGCCACCTACAGTCCCATAATGCGCTGGGGAAGATTCCAGCGCAGGCTCAGCATGGCCCAGGCTGTGCGCCGTACCTGGTCTCCTTCCGTTTGTTCTGTGCGGAAACTGATATCGCCTTCCACAAAGGCGTTGAGCCGCATGATTTGGTAACTCATGCGTCCGTGCAGGCTCATGACCCGGTATGCCTGGCCCTGGAGTACTACATTGCCAAAATCTTGTAGGTGTGTGACATTGCTGCGCAGGATATTGCCGCCATAGTTGAGACCGCTCAGGTCCAGTCCCTTTTGGGCTGCCTGCACCATGCCTGTCATAAAAATGCGGGGCAGGGGCTGGTAGCGCAGGATAGCCGTGAACTCCCGGAAATTGGCGCCCAGGGGGTGGGCAAGGGGCTGATTGTAATGGGCGTAGTTGCCGCTGATATTATAGTGGCTGTAGGTATAGGGCCGGGCGGTATTGGCTTCCACCTGCAGATCCAGTGTCTCTATACCCAGCACGTCAATGTATTTGAACCCTGCCTGCAAGCCGTATTTATTGCCCCACCAGCCGCTGCCGTTCTTGCGCTGGCCAAAGTTGTAGTCATCCAGGTTGACCTGGCCATACAACTGGAGGCGTTTCCACAGATTCACCTTGGTGGTGAGGCCCATGGCATAGTTGTCCGGACTGCCCAGGGACTGTTCTACGGCACGATAGAAGATAAGCGGGTTCAGGTATTGCAGCTCGAAACCGCGGTAGCCGTTGGGGAGCAGGGGTGCATAGATCACATTCTCAAAAAAGCCTATGCTCACCTCTTTTACCGGGCGGAAGGCAATGTGATGAAATACCCCGTACTTACGGGGCTGGGCGCCTATGACATCGGGTTTGTTGGGGATCAGGTCCGTCATCTGCGTAAAGTGGCTCTGATATTCCAGTTTCCATACCCGCACATTCATGTTGAGCAGGTAATAATCGGTGGCATAGTTGCTGAGCAGCATGCTTTGATAACCATCGCCCCAGAAGGCCCGGTCTCTGCCCAGCTTGAACCGCAACTGGGGAATAGGGCTATAGGTAAGATAGCCCCGTGCGCTCAGGTAATCATGTCCGTTGGTCCGGAAGGTCTTGAAGAAGGCCTCTCCCGGGATGGCTGCAGTGGCTGCTATCTGGCTGCGGACGTATTGTGGAAAGATGGCCTGGTTGTCTGTGAACTCTGTATAGAACCCTACTTTGCCAAATACACTACCTCGCAAACTGGCTCCCCTGGTGTTGCGGAATAGCAGCTGCGTAGGATCCTGGGGGCGTAGTTCGGAACGCTCCTGCCCGGCGCCCAGGTGCAGCACAGGGTTGGCATATACTTTGAATGCCTCCCTGCGGCCTTTGATCGCCCTGCGAAAGCCATGCTCGTCTTTATAGACACTGTCTTTTTTGGCCGGGCGGTAGTAACCATAAAAGTCTCTGCCATTGGTCCAGAATGTGCCCCATATTCCATGCCCGGCCTGCGCCTGGCAATAAGCATCGTCCATGAGCACACGGCTGCGGTGCAGCCATGTGCGCGCCCGGCGGCCCATACCCGTAGTGTCCGTGCGGGCTAGCCATTCGGCTACCTGCTCCCGGCCATAGGGCTTCAGGGTGGTGGGCAGTGCCATGCCCACACGCCCCTGGATATCCAGCCGGTCTACCAGGTGGTATACCTCGTCGTTGAGCAGGACGTCCCCATCCTGGCCATATGCCGTCAGAGACCCTAATAGTCCCAGCACAATACTGATTACTTTTTTCATGCTTATCGAAAAGGAAGGCCACTTGCCTACCGATTCGCTAAATTAGCATTAGATACTTAACTAGGCTAACATGACAACTTTAACAAAACTAGGCTATGAGTTGCCTGGCTTTTCGTCAGGACTGAGTCTCCAGGAACTGGAACGGGAAATTCAGCAGCATACCCTGAGCGCTTACTGTATTACCAGTGCAGCGGGCGATTTCTTGGCCATGAATCATGCCTATGCAGCGTTCTATGGTTTTTTGCGGAGCGAGATGCTGGGCCGCCATGCGACCATTCTGCTGTCTCCGGACCAGCATGAGCGTTTTCACCAGGCACAGGCTGCATTTGTGGCAAACGGGGAGAATGCCCCACAGAATATGGCATGGGAAGTAAAGACCAAGGAAGGCCGGATGCGGAAAATAACCGTGCTCTCTGTCCGGGTGGTGCTGGCAGGTGATGAGGTCTGTGTAGTGACATTGGTAGAGCCGGAGTTTTAGCCTCAGAGCTTTAGATATTTCTGCCGGCTGCTTTGCCCGGCCTACCAGGGCTGCCGGTCGTCCAGTCCGGTTCTTTGACCGCTGATGGATTTGCGGGCCTGGTGGAAGTACTGCACCGGCTGCTGGCGCATTTGTTTCAGGTAAAACTGTATAGTCGCTTCATCCTGCGGCTCATAAGTCATCCGCTGCCCTGAAGCTTCGTTGGGTATGCGGCTGTTCCGGGGTGGCGGCGGTGGCTGATCCTCCGGGTTGGGTGGCGGCGGAGTTTGTGGCGGCGGCTGTTGCATACGCTGCATTAGCAGTTCATAGTTATAGCGGGCTACCTCATTATCCGGGTTGAGGCTCAGAGCCCTGCGCAGGTGCGCATACGCCTGTTGTTCCAGCCGGCGCGTTTCCTCAGGGTTTGATTGTGCCGATACCTGGCGTAATAGCATGTAGGCCAGGTTGTTATGCCCCACGGCCCGCTGCTCAGGCGGCAGGCCGGGTAGTAGCGCCTGGAGGCGCTGTGCTGCTGCAGACAGGCTGTCCTGTGCCAGCAGGTCCAGTGCCTGGTTGAAGGACCGGTAGGCCGGGGGAGTCCCCTGGCCATCTTGCGGCCTCCATCCTGCCAGCACTCCCAAGGCGATCAGGAGCAGGGGCCAGCGACTCATTTGCGTGTGGGTTTGAGCCATAAGGTAGCCAGCAGGCTAAGCGCTGCCACAGTTAAAGGTAAGGGAAAAAGCGGCTTCTCTACCCCTCCTTCTGCAACGGAGGGGGCCTGGGGAGGTGTGTCGCGCACCGCTTGCAACACACGGGCTATCCATTCGGGGGTAGGTTGGGAGGATAGCCGGAAGGAAGAGCTGCCTAGTTCCCGGGCCAGGCTGTCCATGCGTTGCGGCGCCGGGCGGCTGAGTGCCGGGGCTCCTGTCAACGGGTTGCGCATGCCAGGTACAAGCCCGCCGCTTTCGCTGCCCACGGTAACTGGGATTACCGGCACGGCCATATCCCGCAATAGTTTGAGTTTGCTGGCATAGGGCGGCTCCACCGTTTCTCCGTCCGTAAAAAGCAGGACTACCCGTCCCCCGGCCTGCCAGGGGCGGCTGGTATCGCTTTCTGCCAGGAAATGGCCGGTCACCTGCTGTAATGCCTGGCGGAGGTGGGTGCGGCCGCTGGAAAACTGGTCGCTGCGGATATCATTAAGGTGTAGCTTTAATGCCGCATGGTCATCTGAGAGGGGCACGTAGGTATAGGCAAAGTCGGCAAATCCTATACAACCCATACGGTGCCCTTTCAGGCTGTCTGCCAGTCGCATGGCTACCTGGCGTGCCAGTTCCAGCCGGGTTTGCGGCCCTGTATCCCGCACATCCATACTGGCGCTCGCATCCAGTACGAAGTAGATCTGCAACTGGGTGGGTTTGTCCGTAGGCGGCACCGTAGTATAGGGCCCTGCACAGGCTACCAGTATGCCTGCCAGCGCTATGAGCTTCAACGCCCACCGTCCCCAGGCCATTGCGGGCACCTGCTTACCTAGTGCATGTGAGCTGCTTAGCCGCCGGGCCAGGCGCGGGCCTTCTGCCCACAGCCACGCGGTCAGAGGCACAACCAGTAAGCACCATAACCACTGAGGCGAATACCATTCCATAGCAAGTAAAATTGCGGGCTTTTACCCAATCCCTGCACTGCTGTGGAAAAGATGGGCTATCCACAGCTAGGTACGGCCTTAGTCTGCCAATCGTCGCACGGTGCGGTGTATGGCCCGCACCCCGCTCAGGCTGAATGCTAGGGTAAAGAGCAGGCCCCACAGGAACATGGCCCAGTGGGGATAGGCCGGCACTTCCAGGGCGTTCTCGGTAAATAACTGGTACATGAGCAGCTTTACAAGCACTACCAGGGCAAAGGCTATCAACTGGATGCCCAGGAACAGGCGCAGAAAATAGCGGTTGAAGAACCGGCTGATAGTGGTATAGTCATGCCCCAGTTGGATCAATAACCGGATGGCCTCGCTGGCACGGGAGATGAGCAACTGGAAGGTGAGCACAAATACCAGCACGGACAGTATTACAATGAAAACGCCTACCACGCCTACCACCAGCAGGACTACCTGCAGCAGGGCCATTTGCTTCCCGCCTTTCAGTTTGTCTTTGCTGGTTTCATAACCTTTGGCTTCCAGGAAGGCGGCAAACCTGGGGTTGCTCGGGTTATCTACTTCCAGTAACAGGCGGCTGGGGCGTTTCCCTTCCTGCTCTCTGCCATACTCCTTGTTGGCCCAGTTGATGAAGCTGATGGGCGCCATAATGGTATTGATGCGGTCGCTGTAATCGATCACCCTGGCTTTGTAGTACACGCGGTGGCCTTCCCGGTCTGTAATCTCCAGGGTAAGCGGGATACGTGTGACGGTGCCTTTGGTGATCTGGGGCAGGCCCTTGGAGGGGGCAAAGGCAAAGTTGTAGAGCGAGAGGTAATAGCTGGGTATGATAATGGGGATCTCCTTCTGACCGGGTTCCCAGTTCCACCTGTTATTCTGCACGTCTATCATATCATCCGGCAGACCTTCCAGGAACATATCGGTTTGCAGCTTGGGCAGGTTGGCAGACAGCTCACCCGTGAGCCACATGCTGAACTGTGTAGGTGTGAAAACCCCCACCTTGCGGATAAACTTCTGGGCGCGTATCTCGGCAATTTCTTCGTCTGAGAAACTGCTGCTGCTTACCGATAAGGTGTTGAGCATGCTCACCTGTTTGTTGACCTCCAGGAAGCTGGGGGAAATGACGTCATCCGCTTTTACCGTAAACAGGTAGGTGATGTCAAAATACAGCTGAATAGCCGTGAGTAATAACAGCGTGCCCAGTAGCGAACCGGTGGCGGCTATGAACAGCCGGGCACGGCTCTTTTGCTGTAACAGTACTTTGCTGAGCATGGCGGTGGGCTACAAAGTGAGTCGGGTATCGTAGGGGAGCGGGTAGCTTTCCCCTAACGTGGTGAGGATAAGTCCGGCCTGCTGGTGCTTGCACTCTTCTTGCAGCAATGCACAGCACAGTTCGATATTGCCCCGGTCCAGGTGGCTGAAAGGCTCATCCAGCATAAGTAATGTAAACGGCTGACACAGTGCGCGAATGATGGCAAAACGCTGCTGCTGCCCGTAGCTCATAATGCCGCAGGGCTTATCCAGCAAGAAAGCCACCCCCAGCCGCTCGGTGAGTTCCCGCATCTCGGCTTCCGTTTTGTGTCCGGTAAGCTGGTTCTTGACCTGCAGGTTTTCCCAGCCGGTGAGGTGCGGAAATAACCGGAGATCCTGAAATACGATGGATACTTTCGTCCGGCGCAGCTCGGCTTTTTCTGCAGGGCTGTAGTGCCGGATGTCCTTGCCGTTTACCTGACAGATTCCCTTGAAATCTTTGCGAATCCCGTAGATGATTTGCAGAAAAGTGCTCTTGCCTTTGCCGCTGGCAGACATGACCTCCACCAGGTGGCCGGAGGGTACGGCCAGTTCCGTAGCCCATATCTGCGACTGCGGATTGTAAATGCCCTCCAGTGGCTGAGGCACCACCTGGTTAAAAGTGACCATTGGGAGAAGTAGGTGGGGAGAAACCGTTAGTTCAATGCTTCTGCAGGCTCCATTTCTTCCCGGGCGACATCGTCCTGCTTTTCGGCTGCTTTGCGGGGCAGGTCCACCAGCTTCAGGAGGCTCACCAGGCTGTTGACCTTGGTGTCGGCCAGGCGTACGCTGAGGCGCACGAAATTGCCGTTATTGTCCAGGGATATGCTACGCAGGCCCACTTCGCTGAGTACCAGGCCAAAAGTATAGTCTTCCTTCGCCTTGGCAGGCATGGCCTTGCTATGGAAGTCCAGGTAGCCCGCCAGCGGACCTTCGGCCAGCTTGGCAACCTCGCCGGGTACCTGGCGGTTGCTAGGCAGTTTGCCTTTTGAGGCTTGCTCTATGATGCTTTTGCTGTTGCTGGCCAGGAGATAGCCGCTGATATAGGTGTAAAATATCTCGTTCACATCACTGCCGCCGGCATTGATCTTATACAGGCTGCCTTCTTTGGCCACAGGCATCCTGGCCTGTTCCAGCACTTTTTCCAGCAACTTCTGGGCCTCTTTGCTGTCCTTGATGCCCACCGCCAGGACTACCTCTGGTTTGGTACGCAGGTCGGAGAGCGACTTGTCTTTATTGGCCACGAGGTCTCCTTCTAAGGTCATATCTGTGATAGCTACAAAGAACTGACCGGTAAAGTTGTCTGCAATCTTATCCAGGCTCAAACCGGAAGCAGTGAGCCCCATTTCTGCCAGCGCCATGCCTTGCCCCATTTCTGCGCTCTTTTTAGAAGCTTCGCGCACATTGGCCAGCAGGTTCTTCATGTTTATACTGAAGCCGAAGAAGCCCAGCATGCGGTCGCCGGGGATATAGGTCAGCAGATCCTTGCCGATCTCTTTGCCGGCCATCGATTTGAATGCGCCGCGCAGGCCCTTGCTCCATTTGATCTCGGCGTTATAGATCATTTCGCCGTTGTTGAACTCCACGTAGGTGTGGAGGTAGTTATTGCTCAGGTCTTCGCGGCTGAGCCCCAGGTCTTTGAGCTGCTTTTCGGGGATCTGTTTGGCCCCGTTGCCCACGGTGGTCCACATGCCCAGGTCTTTCACTTCTTTGGAGAAGTCTACAAAGTCTTCATTGCCGCCCAGTCCTTCGTCCTTGTCATATTTGAGATAGCTGTTTGCCTTTTCCACAAGACCCTTTCTGGCATCCATATCTTCTGCTACCAGCAACAGGCCCACGCTGTTATTCCACATCAGTACCACCTCATCTTTCAGGATATACTGGTTGTCGTCTTTTTTCTGAATGGCACTGCCCATGCCCAGCTTGTCTTTCACAAGCCCGGAGAATTTGCTTTCATCTCCCAGGATGAAATTGATACCTATATACTCCTGGTCGGCATTGACGTCGGTGACAAAGACATAGATCTGTTTTTCGGGGTCTATGCCCGTCATTTCGGGCTTTTTCAGGATCTCGTTGGCCAGCGACAGCATTTTCTTGCCCTGCTCACTCTCGCTCATATCCCGGGTCATTCTCTGATAAGCCTCCAGTTTGGCAATCTCATTGAAACTGACTTTCTGAAAGATGCTCTTGGGGTTCACCACAATGACCATTTGAGCATCTGCCGGGATGGATACCGCCTGTTTGGGTTTGCTGCTGCATGCTGCCAGATAGGTTGCTGCACACAAGAGCAACAGGGCCTGCTGCAAATACCGGGGAAAAGACATGCGTTTCATGATGAGGTAGGTGAAAATAGGGTACAGGTAGTAGAAGAAAATCGCAGCGTATACGGCTGTGTTTTGACAAACGTTACAAAGTTAAGATAAAAGCGAGTACTGCAAATGCCGGATTATGCGGGTTTGGAGGGCTTTAGGGCGCCTGGTATGTGCGTGAGGTGCTGCAAAGGCTGGATGACGTGAGTGGCATAGTAGCGGTAGAGCGCAGTGAGCTTGCGCACAGCTGTTGCATAATCCGGCTGCTTGTCTGCCAAAGCTATTCCCATGCGCATGAAGGTCTGGGCACCGCCGCTTTCGCCAAACAGGTGATGACATCGGAGGGCAGTCAGCAGCTGCATCCAGCTGTGGCGCGCAGTCATGCCGGGTGGCTGGGTGCCGCCATCCAGGTTTACATAAAGGCCCATAGTCTGTTTGCCGGTGGCCAGTACCTCTTTGGGCATGCGGCTGGCGTCTTTGGGCAGGCCTCGGCGCAGGGTGCGCATCAGTCCGGTTGCATTCCCTATCCACAGGTATCCGCGGGCATACGTCATATATAGCTTGGGTAATTGCGTGGGCGCCGCGGCAGTGGGCAGCGCCCGCAGCAATAGGAGGCCGCCGCCGGCGTCCGCCAGCTCAATATCTCCCCTGCGAAGCACCCGGCTGACAAGGCTGAAGGCTGCGGTGCTATCCTGCACGCCCACACCCAGGATACCCCGTAGGTTGAGCTGTGCAAACGGATGATCCGGTTGCGCAGGCAGAGACGTTGTATTTGCCGCCGGCAACAGGTCTCCTGCGAAGTCCTGTACCACAAATACCATTTGCCCCGTGAAGATGTCCATAAGCTTGGCGGGGGGCATGCCCAGGGCTTCTTCTATGCCGGCTATCTGCCTGGACATAGCGCCTAGTGCGGGTATGCGCGACAAGGGTTTCCGGATATTGGCTACCAGGTGAGGGATGTCCAGTCCATACCCCATGAACATCCATACACTGTCTGCCGGGAGGTTATAGAGTACCTCCTGACCCAGTGCCGGGCCTTCCATTGGCATAAAGTAGTTGCGTATCCCCTCGCTCCATACCATGTTGATTTCGTAGGCCAGGTGGTTGCCTTGCTGCTTCAGGCTGCTTATCATATAATTGTCGTCCAGGTCCTTTTTTTCCAGGCCCACAAGATTCAGCATGGGTTCAGGTATCCGTTGGGTAAAAGGGCGGTAGTTGCCAAACAGGCCGATGCCTGTGTCGCCGGGTATTTTGGCCAGCCATTCCTGGAAAGCAGGTATTTCTGCTAATGTGGGCCTTTGCTGCTGATGGCAGGGCATGGATCGTGCGATGGTCTCCAGGAGTTCTTGTGTGCGGCTTTCTTTGGGCTGCCGGGGCAATATCACCAGGGCATGATCATCCCATATCATGGCCACACCGGGCAGGAGCAGCCTGCTGCCACAATCCTTGGTGGAAAATTCCCCGGAAGGGAACGCTTTGTGCAGTGCGGCTTCCAGCGCCTTTCTGTCCCGGATGCTGAGGTGAGCCAGGGGTACCGGGGCAGGTTGAAGGATATCCTGTACCAGGTTGGCAAACAGCACGGGCTTATCTGTAGCTATGGTGCCGCGGTGCAGCCAGTCCGTGCGCATGGTTTGTGCAAACCGTACACATTGAGCCGAATCTGCCTGGAGGAGCGCCACCAGTGTGGCCCAGTCCAGCTGCCGGGAGCTGGTGTCTTGCAGCGGGGTGAGGCCGGGATCCACTGCCATAACCACCACTACAGATTCCTGTGGCAGGGCCAGGTGCAGTTCTTTTTTGCTGCCGCAGGCGGTTGTGAGGGTCAGGCAAATGGCCAGGTTCAGGAACGTACGGAGGCGTTGCATGGGTGGAGTGATTGAGGATACGGAGCGCTGAAGTGCACTTACAAAAAAGCAGAAACTTTGGTTAACCATGGGCAGATAAGTACCTTTGCGCCCGATTTCGTTCCTATGATTGCCCGAAGGTTCTATGTGTGGTTAGTAATGCTGCTGCTGGCAGCTGTGGGTATACATGTCCTGCTCAGCCAGGTACTGCGGAATTACCCTATCGACAGCCTGGTGTGGCGCATGAATCTCCTGAGCCTGTCCTTTATTGCTCTGAAATCTGCCGGGGCCTACTGGCTTGTGCAGCGCAACCTGTCACTCAGTGCCTGGAAGTTTGTCAACATAGTGTCCGGTGTGATGCTGCTTAAACTGCTGCTGAGCATCGGGTGGGTACTAATTATGGTCTTTGGCGCGGATGTGCCGCCCTTTGCCTTTGCCCTGCCCTACTTTGGTGCATATATTTTATTCACCTCCTTTGAAATCATCGCACTCCTAAATAACTTGCGCCCCGATTCACAAAAACCGAGCGTTTAGCCGTTTTTTCATGGTATCTTATCGTAGCTTCCGCCTCCGCATAGCAGTTCTGGGACTGCTCCTGGTCTCCATTCTTTCTCCGGCATGGGCCGGCGGCGGTGGCGACGGCAAAAAGTTTGATGTGAGCGGTACGCTCTTCCATCACGTGCTGGAGACCCATAACTGGCATATCGTAGATATTCCCAAAGGCGGCAGCGAATATATCCATGTGGAGATTCCGCTTCCCTGGATCTTGTATAACAGCAAGGAGGGATTCCAGTTCTTTTGTCTTGATGGCGCCCATGCTGAACAGGATGCCCTGGGGAAAGGTTATGTACTGTCCCATGAGAAGCTCTATCCCGTTAAAAAGGGTGTTCAGGTATTGGAGAACGGCTATCCCAGGCCCGAGTTCCAGGAGCATCTGACGGTAACTGCAGAGGGCAAATGGATCCCCAAAAAAGGTGACCACCACATAGTGGCAGACCATAGCGGCAATCTCTACGAGGTGGACCATAGTGTATCCTTATGGGATTTCAGCCTCAGCAAAACGCCTTTGCAAATGCTGATCGTGGGATTGATCATGCTGTTTCTTTTCCTCAAAATGGCTGCTTACTACAAGCGCAATCCCGGCCAGGCGCCCAAGGGCATCGCTTCTTTCCTGGAGCCTATCATACAGTTTGTAGAAAGCGATATTGCCAAGCCCAACATGCATGGCAAGCATGCCCGCTACATGCCCTATCTGCTCACCCTGTTTTTCTTCATCTGGTTTGCCAATATCCTTGGCCTCACTCCCCTGAACAGCAACATTGCGGGTAATATTGCCATTACGGTAGCCCTGGCCACCCTCACTTTGCTGATCACCCTGTTCAGTGGTACGCGGGACTATTACCAGCATATCTTCTGGTTCCCCGGGGTGCCGCTGCCGGTGAAGTTCATCCTGCTGCCAGTAGAACTCGTGGGTGTTTTCACCAAACCCTTCTCGCTCACCATTCGTCTGTTTGCCAATATCGCTGCAGGTCACTTTATGGTGATGGCCCTCATCAGCCTTATCTTTATTGTGGGCAAAGCCGGTGAAAGCGTTGCCGGAGCCGTGGCCATTACACCCCTCTCGTTGTTGTTCTCTCTCTTTATCATGACCATGGAGGTGCTGGTGGCTGCCATCCAGGCATACGTATTTACTCTGCTCACCTGCGTATTCATCGGGCAGGCGATGGAGACCCACCACCATGACCATGACCATGACCATGGTCATGACCACAAACACGCTCACGCTTAATCCGTCATCATTTAATCTTTATATATCATGATGTTACTCGACGCTATCGGACAGTTTGGTGCTGGCATTGGAGCCGGTATCGCTGTGATTGGTGCAGGTATGGGCATTGGCCGCCTCGCAGCTTCTGCTGTAGAGAGCATGGCCCGCCAGCCTGAGGCCAGCAACGACATCCGCGGCGCTATGATCCTCACCGCTGCTTTCGTAGAAGGTGTGGCTCTGTTTGCCGAGGTAGTTTGTCTGCTCATCGCAGTTAGCTAGTCCGAGAAACCAGAAAATCCGGGGTATCTGCACGGTTGGTGCAGAGATCCCCCGGAATTTTTATGCGTACTTTTATCTTCTGTCTCATCTCCCCCACACTATAGCCCACCTCTTTACATACCCATCGTATGGAAATCATACTCCCCAATTTTGGTCTTTTCTTCTGGACACTGGTGGTGTTTCTCACCCTGTTCTTCCTCCTGAAGAAATTTGCCTGGAAACCCATTCTCAAGGCGATCAAAGACCGTGAAACCAGCATTGAAGAAAAGCTGAATGCTGCCCAGGCTGCAGAAGCCAAGATGCAGCAACTCACTGCAGATAACGAAAAGCTGCTGCAGGAGGCGCGTGCCGAGCGCGAAGTAATCCTGCGCGAAGCCAATAATGCCAAGGACCGCATTGTGGCCGAAGCCCGTGAGCAGGCCAAGCGCGAGGCCGATAAACTGGTCGCCGGCGCCCAGCAGCAGATTGCCCTGGCACAGAGCGCTGCCGCTGAAGAACTGCGTAAGCTCTCTGCTAACCTAGCACTGGAGATTGCAGAAAAAGTGCTGCGCCAGGAGTTTGCCGACAAGGCCCGCCAGCAACAGTATGTAGACTCTCTGCTCAAAGACGTTACCCTGAACTAAGATGCTGCAGGACCGCATTGCCAAACGATACGCCAAAAGCCTCTTTGACCTGGCCCTGGAAAAGAATATCCTGGAGGAGGTGAAGAAGGACTTTGACATGCTTGACAACCTCTACCACCAGAGTGCAGATCTTCGTATGCTGCTCCGGAGCCCTATTATTGCCAGCAGCCATAAGTGGGCCATCCTCAGCAAGCTCCTCAAAGGCAAGGTGAGCGAGCCCGTACTCCAGTTCATTGAGATCATCAACCGCAAAGGCCGCGAAGGACTGCTGGATAATCTGTGGCAGGAGTTTACCGCTCTCTATAACAGCTACAAGAATATCACAGTGGTTAACCTGCGCACGGCTATGGAATTCTCTGCGCCTGCCCGCGAAGCCCTGACCCGTAAAATAGCAGATGCACTGAAGACCCATGTGGAGCTCAAGGAAACCGTAGAGCCGGAGCTGATCGGGGGCTTTGCCTTCCAGATAGACCAGCGTCTCTATGACGGCTCGGTGGCTGCAGCCCTGCAAAAAGTTAAACGCGAATTTTCTCTCTAATATCCCTCACACTGTACATATCCCTTTGTCATGATAGAAGTTAGACCCGACGAAGTATCTGCCATCCTGCGGGAGCAGTTATCCGGCCTCAAGAGTGCAAAAGAGCTGGAAGAAGTTGGTACCGTCCTCCAGGTGGGCGATGGTATTGCACGTATCTATGGCCTCACCAGCGTGCAAGCCGGTGAGCTGATCGAGTTTGGTACCGGCCTCAAAGGTATGGTGCTGAACCTGGAAGAAGATAACGTGGGTGCCGTATTGTTTGGAGACTCCGAGGGTATCAAAGAAGGCGATACTGTGCGCCGCACCGGCAGAATTGCTTCCATCAATGTGGGCGAAGGGCTGCTGGGCCGTGTCATTAACCCGCTGGGAGAGCCTATCGATGGCAAAGGCCCCATCACCGGACAGTTGTATGAAAGCCCCCTGGAGCGCAAGGCGCCCGGGGTGATCTTCCGCCAGCCGGTAACCGAGCCCCTGCAAACCGGCCTTAAGGCGGTAGACGGTATGATTCCTATCGGCCGCGGACAGCGTGAGCTCATCATTGGCGACCGCTCGACGGGTAAGTCGGCCATTGCCATTGACACTATCATCAACCAGCGTGCCGGCTGGGAGAGCGGTAAAGACCCCGTGTATTGTATCTATGTAGCTACCGGCCAGAAAGCGTCTACCATAGCCAATATCGTGAAGGTACTGGAGGATAACGGAGCGCTGGCTTATACCGTAATCGTAGCGGCTCCGGCATCCACCCCCACCCCGCTGCAGTTCTTTGCCCCGTTTGCTGGTGCTGCCATTGGCGAATACTTCCGCGACAGCGGCCGCCATGCGTTGGTGGTATACGATGACCTATCCAAGCAGGCCGTTGCTTATCGCGAGGTTTCCCTGCTGCTGCGCCGTCCTCCCGGACGTGAGGCATATCCCGGTGACGTGTTCTATCTCCACAGCCGCCTGCTGGAGCGTGCCGCCAAGATCATTGCCCGTGATGACGTGGCCAAGAATATGAACGACCTGCCCGAGTCTTTCAAGCCTATCGTAAAAGGGGGCGGTTCACTCACGGCGCTGCCTATCATTGAGACCCAGGCCGGTGACGTTTCCGCCTATATCCCGACGAACGTCATTTCTATTACCGACGGCCAGATATTCCTTGAGGGCGACCTCTTTAATGCTGGCGTACTCCCTGCTATCAACGTGGGTATTTCGGTGTCTCGCGTAGGCGGTTCCGCCCAGATCAAGTCCATGAAAAAAGTGGCAGGTACCCTTAAAGTGAGCCTCCAGCAGTATCGCGAGCTGGAAGCTTTTGCCAAGTTCGGTTCAGACCTGGATCCTGCCACGCAGTCCGAGATTGACAAGGGCCGCCGTAACGTGGAGTTCCTCAAGCAAAACCAGTATAGCCCGCTGGCAGTGGAGCATCAGGTGGCTGTCCTTTACGTGGGTACCAACAACCTGGCGCGTACTGTGCCTGTAGATAAGATCAAAGAGTTTGAGAAGAGCTATATCCAGCTGCTGCAGAGCAGCCACCGGGATGTGCTTGACCAGCTCAAGGCCGGTAAACTGGACGATACCATTGAGGCTACCCTGCGCAAAGCCGCTCAGGAAACAGCTGCCAACTTCGCCTAATCCCTTGCCATGCCCAGCTTAAAGGAAATACGCGCCCGTATCAAGAGTGTACAAACTACGCAACAGACTACCCGTGCCATGAAAATGGTGGCGGCCAGTAAGTTGCGCCGGGCGCAAGACAACATGATCCAGTTCCGGCCCTATGCCGCTAAACTGCGTACCCTGCTGGATAACCTTGCTGCTTCGGCAGAGGGCCAGCTGAGCAGTCCGTATGCGGAGCCGCGTAGTGCAGATGGCACGGTGTTGCTGGTGCTCGTGACTTCTAACCGGGGCTTGTGCGGTGCCTTTAATGCCAATGTGCTCAAGCGCTTTATGCTGGATGTACTGGGCAAGTATGCAGAGAAGCGTGCTGCCGGTAAGCTCAAGGTATTGTGTGTGGGCAAGCGGGGGTATGATTTTGTGCAACGCCGGGGGTTACAGACAGTGGGCGAGAACCATGATGTGTTTGCCGGCATCTCTTTTGACAAGGTGAATGCCGTAGCTTCTGAGGTTATGGATGGGTTTACGGAAGGCCATTGGGATGAAGTAGTGCTCTACTACAACTCCTTCAAGAATGTGGCCACCACCATACCCGTTGCTGAGAAGATGCTGCCGGTAGTAGTGGAACCCCACGCTGAAGAACCCGTAGCGCAGGCGGTAGATTACATCTTTGAGCCTGCCAAGGAAGAGATGCTGGTGGCATTAATTCCCGATATACTGCGCAGCCAGTTCTATCGTGTTTGCCTGGAGAGCAATGCGGCAGAGCAAGGCGCCCGGATGATTGCGATGGATAATGCTACCGAGAATGCCCAGGAGCTGATAGATAAGCTCAAGCTTATCTTCAACAAGGCCCGTCAGGCGTCCATCACCAAGGAGATCCTCGAGATTGTATCTGGTGCAGAAGCCCTCAGTGGCAAATAAGTCATCTTGTATGCAAGTTCAAAGCCCATACGTCCGCCCGTTCGTATGGGCTTTTCTTTTGCTGCTAAGCCTGCTGTGGAGCTGTGCAGACCCGGGCGCCACTGAGCAGGCTGCTTCCCCTAAAGCCAGCCAGCAGGTGCCTCGGGACCAGGATGCTTCTGAAGAGGAAAAACCTGCTGCCAGGCCTGTGGCCACTGCACAGGAGCATACCCGGAACCTGGTCTCTGCCTTTCAGGGAAATTATGCACAAATAGAGAATGCGCTCAAGACGGTGGCCCTGCCTTCCCTGGTGCTGGATGACATTGAAGGGTATGACCTGGCCAACCCCAGGCTTCTGGACTGTGCGCATGATTGTTGCACCGTAGAGTTTGAATCCGGCATTACGAAGCGTGTATACCGGTTTTGCTGGCAGGACGGTAAACTGGCCCAGGTGATCTGGCAAAAGCGATAAAGGAAGGGGAGGGATGCCGGAGAAGCCCTATCCGGGCATACGGCTCTCATCCATGAACAGCACATTCCAGCGATGGCCTTCCAGGTCCGTAAACCCGCAGGCATACATCCAGCCCATAATCTCTGTAGGTGCTCCAAAGACAACCCCGCCGCCTTCGGCAGCTATACGCGCCAGGTTATCCACTTCTTCACGGCTTTCTGCATCTATGGAGATCAGCACCTCCGTGCCTGCCCGGGTATCGGCTGCCGCCTGCCCGGCCACTTGCTGGAATGCCTCTTCTGTGAATAACATCACTATCGTGCCCGGGTTGCCCACCCGCATGCTTGCAGATTGAGGGCTCTCCCGCCGGGAATCAAATGTAAAGCCCAGTTTTGTATAGAAATCCTTGGCTGCGGCCAGGTCCTTTACCGGCAGGTTTAACCAGAGTTGCTTGGTCATGGCTTGAGAGTTACAGTGGGTATTCTTGAAAGTAAAGTAAATCTACACACCTATGCGGTGCTGCTGTCTTGGCAGCTCAGGGTTTTCAGGGTTTCTCCGGTTTCGGTGCCGGGCCCAGGGGATGCCTGCTTACCCATAAGCGCTCTTACAAAGCGGTTTTGCGGGTAGAAGGTGCTGGCCAGGACCCGCAGGGTCGTGTATGTCGGTATGGCGATGATCATACCGATGATGCCCCCTACCTGTCCGCCGATCAGGATGACCACAAAGATCTCCAGGGGGTGTGCCTTGATGCTGGCGCCAAAAAGAAAAGGCTGCAGCAAGAATCCGTCTATCATTTGCACGGTAAGGAATATGGCGGCAATGAGTGCCAGCATGGGCAATAACTCCGAATAAAAGGGCTGATCCATGTGTGTGGTCAGGTAAAAGAGCATACCCACACCTGAGCCTATCAGAGGCCCCAGGTAGGGTACCAGGTTCAGCAGGCCGCCGAACAGCCCGATGACCAATGCATTTTGGTAGCCAATGATCCAGAGGCCAAGCGCCAGTAGCCCGCTCACGCACAGTACCTGGCAAAGAAGCCCCAGGATATAACGCCTTAACAGCCGCTTGACATCTTCAATGGCATTGGCCATTTTATCATTCTGGTTGTCCGGCACTATGGTAATGAATATCTGGTGCAGGGTGCCGGGTTGTTTCAGGAAAAAGAAGCTCATAAAGAGCACCGCAAAGATGCCCATGATAAATCCCCCCACATTAGTGGCAAAGCCTGAGAGGCTGGTGAGCAAACCGCTGCGCATCATGTGGCTGGCAGTTTGTTCCAGGTTGGCTTTGGCCTCTGTGATGATCTGCGTACTGTTCATTCCCAGCCTACTTAGGCGCTGTTCCAGGGCGTTCAGCGGCTCTTGCAAGGATACGGCCAGTGACCCGGGATCCAGGGATAACAGGGCTTCTGTCTGGGTAATGAGTAGTGGTGCCAGCGCCCACAGCACCAGCGCAAAGGCAGCAACCAGGCTCAGCAGGGTAAGCAGAGCGGCCACACTGCCCGGTAAACCTACACGGCGGGTGATGCGCAGTTGATAATATGCCCGGTACAGGGGGCGGCCTATCAAGGTGACCAGGGCCGCTATCAGAAAGTAAAATACGATATTCCGCAGGTAATAGAGTGCCACGGCTATGCCGGCCAGGAGTGCTAGCTGTAAAAGTGGCTTCAGCCAGGAATTGTGTGTTTTGTTTAGCAGCATAGATGCCAATTTAGGCAAAAAATAAGGGAGCTATAAAAGCCCCCTTATTTTTGAAGAGATGATAACCGTGTCCTTAGTCGCGGCTGCTACCCATGAAGCGGAGCAGGAACAGGAACAGGTTGATAAAGTTCATGTAGAGTGTGAGTGCGCCCAGCAGGCCGGCCTTCTTGCCTTCTTCGGTATTATGCTCTACCAAACCACTGGTTTGCACAATGCTCTGCATGTTGAAGGGAATCATGGCAGTGAAGATGAGCACACCGGCAGCGCCATAGATGAAGCCCAGCGTTTCACTCTTCATGAAGAGGTTCACCAGGCCCACGATCACCAGGCCGATGATAGCCATTGTGAAATAGCTGCTGTATTTGGTAAGGTCTATCTTGGTAGTGAGCCCGATAATGGCCATTACGCCGAACATGCCTGCCGTAGTAAAGAAGGTCAGCGCAATGCTACCCCCCGTGTACACCACGAATATGCTGCTCAGGGACAAGCCCATCACCGCTGCAAATAGCCCGAACACGACGGAAGCCGCCATGAAGCTCAGCCGGTTGATGCCGAAGCTGAGGACGAGGATGAAGACAAAGGGCGCAAACATGATCACCCAGCGCAAGGGCGTGGTAAACATGGTCTTAAGCAACCCGTCTGGCATGTAGGTGCTGTTGGATGCCCTGAAGACTTCCAGGTCTGCCAGCAGGTTTTGCCCCACCCCATAGGCTACCAGGCCGGTAATACCCAGTCCTATAGCCATGATGGCCAGGACTTGCTTCAAAAATGCGTTTACCGCGGGTACAGAAAGGCTGCTGCCGTCTGCCGCGGTAGTATTCCAGGAGGAATTTCCGTAGTAATTATTCATGACTCAATTCAGGTAATTAGAATTCTGCTGCTATATTACGGGTAAAGTGTGCCAGTTGTTTCAGGTCTTTATTAATTTTTGGCACAGGCTTTGCCTTGCATTTAGTCAGAAAGTTTAAATTTATCCTTAATCCTCTAAAAACACTTCTATGAAAAGCTTGTTTACTTTCTTGCTCTGTTGGGGGCTTTGCAGCTCTGCCCTGTGGGCGCAGCCTTCTGCGCTTATCCTGTCCTCGGATGATGGAGAACCTTTGCATTTGTTTGTAGATGGTGCGCAGATCAATGAATTGCCTGCTACCCAGATCTTCTCCGGGCCCTTAGATCCCGGTTCTCACCGCCTGCGCGTGGTGGTTTACCAGGGTGCAGATGCCATTGAGGTTAAGAAAGCCGGTTATATGGAGCCCGGTATGGTCTACTATGCCACTGTCATGCGCAACAAAAAAGGCGAGTATATCATGCGCGATTATAATATGGTTACCTGGGACGGCCGCAATCCGCTGGATACCGGTCAGCCTGCCCCCGTAAACCCGGTGACGACCAACCCCAATACCACCACCTACACCGAAACGGTAAATCCGGGTGTTACGGAAACGCGTACCAACACTACCCATACGACTAATGTGAACACCGGTTTCTCCAATACCAACGTGCGTGAGGATGGTGACCGGGTCAATATGGACGTGAATATGATGGGTATCCGGGTGAATGTGGATGTCAATGCCAATGAGAACGGTATGAACATGAACTACCGGGACAACATGGGTACTACCTCCAATACCCATACTACCGGCACGACTACGTCTACTACTACCACCACCACTACTACCGGTACGCCTGCACCTCACCACGGTACCCCGCATCGCGCAGGTTGTCCTGCTCCCATGAGCAGCGATGCCCTTTCTGCTGCATTGGGTAGCATTCGCAGCAAAAGCTTTGAAGATACCCGCCTGTCTGTGGCCAAGCAGGTGCTGAACAGCAACTGCCTGTTCAGCCAGGACATTGCCGCTATTTGCAAGCTGTTTGACTTTGAAGCCACCCGCCTGGACTTTGCAAAATATGCCTATGGTCGTACTTTTGATCCCGAGAACTACTTCGTGGTCAATGATGTCTTTGACTTCGAGAGTTCGATAACCGATCTCACCAATTACATTGCAACCCAACGCCGATAGTCCCGTCCCCCTGCTGCACGCCAGCGGCTTGTGCAAACGCTATGGCCAGCTGGAAGTGCTCAAGGGCATAGACTTTCGGCTGATGCAAGGGCAGGCTACTGCCCTGGTAGGTGCCAGCGGCGCCGGTAAAAGCACTTTGCTGCAGTTGCTGGGTACCCTGGACTATCCGGATGCCGGGGAAGTATACTTCAAACACGAGCGGCTCGATACCCAGAATCCTAAAGCCCAGGCGCGGTTTCGCAACCGTCACCTGGGCTTTGTGTTTCAGTTTCACCATCTGTTGCCGGAGTTTACCGCGCTGGAGAATGCTGCGATGCCCGCTTATATTGCCGGAGTACCGCGCAAGGAAGCCGAACAGCGTGCCGCCGAATGGCTGGCTTGGCTGGGCCTGGCAGAACGCCTGCATCATAAACCCGGCGAGCTCAGTGGCGGAGAACAGCAGCGCACGGCAGTAGCCCGCGCCCTCATCAATCAGCCGGATCTCCTGCTGGCAGATGAACCTACCGGTAACCTGGATTCTGAGAATGGAGAACGGTTATTCCGGCTTTTTCTGCAACTGGCAGAGGAAAAGGGCGTTACCCTGCTGATCGCTACCCATAACCCGGATTTTGCCCGGCGGTGCCACCGCCAGCTCTATATCCGCGACGGCCTGTTGAGCGAACAGCTATGACCGCTCTGCATCCGCTGCTGCAACGTTATTGGGGTTATGCAGATTTCCGTCCCCTGCAACAGGAAATCATAGAGAGCGTGCTCGCCGGGCATGATACCCTGGCGCTGTTGCCCACCGGAGGGGGGAAATCGCTCACCTATCAGGTGGCAGGGCTGGCGCTGGGTGGCATTACCCTGGTCATATCACCTCTCATTGCATTGATGGAAGACCAGGTAAAGGGCCTGGAGGCCCGGGGTATCCCTGCGGTGGCCTTGCACAGCCTGCTGTCGGCCCAGGAGCAAACCTATCGCCTGAACGAGTGCCTGCGGGGCCGCTACCGTTTCCTATACCTGAGTCCCGAACGGCTGGGCACCGCTTTGGTTCAACATGCCCTGGGTAAGTTGCCGGTGCGCTTGCTGGCTGTGGATGAAGCGCATTGTATCAGCCAGTGGGGGTATGATTTTCGTCCGGCTTACCGGCAGATCATTGCTGTGCGGCCGCAGCTCAGGTGCCCTGTACTGGCGCTCACGGCCAGTGCCACGCCGGATGTGCAGGATGATATCTGCAGGCAACTCAGTATGCCCGCCGCCCGCCGCTGGCAGCAGTCTTTTGCACGCCCCAACCTTGCCTACCGGGTAGTGCCCAGTGCAGATAAATGGCAAGTCCTGCAGGCAGTGCTGAAGGCCTACTCCGGCAGCGCCATTATCTACGTGCGCAGCCGCAAGCTTACAGAGCAGATATCCCAGGGTTTGGTGCAGCAGGGGATTCCGGCAGCCCCCTATCATGCCGGGCTGGGAGGTGAAAAACGCATGGCTACCCAGGAAGGATGGATGCAGGGGCAGCCTCGGGTGGTGGTGGCTACCAATGCATTTGGCATGGGTATAGACAAGCCCGATGTGCGCGTGGTGATACACTGGCAGCTGCCGCCCGACCTGGAGAGCTATTACCAGGAAAGCGGCCGTGCCGGGCGGGATGGGTTTTCTGCACAGGCGATTGCCCTGCTGGGTAACCAGGACCTGGCCCAGCTGGCGCAGCAGCACCGTCAGCAGTACCCGGATATGGAACAGCTTGCGCAGGTATATGAGGCGTTGTGCGCCCAATTTCGGGTAGACACACAGACTACGCCGCCGCATCCCTTCCCCTTTGCCTGGGAGCCGGTGGCAGAGCGCGCCGGCTTGTCTCCATATGTGTGTATGGCTGCTGTGCGTCAGCTGGAAGTGGCAGGTTTTGTGCAGGTAGAGGACCTGCCGGAGGCTGCGCCTCTCCTTCGGTTCTTGCAGGAACCGCACCGGCTGGCCGCCTGGAAGCTGCACTATCCCCAGTTTCAGCCCCTTATAGACGGATTGCTGCGCACGGTGGGCGGCCTGGCCTTTGAAGAACCCGTGCCGTTGGATGTGCCTACGCTTTGTCGGCTGGTGGAACAGCCCCGTGGGGCTGTGGAAGTGCTGCTGGTGCGCCTGGATAAGCTGGGTGTGCTGAGCTACCGGGCAGCTGCCGGCGGGCTGCGTATCCGCTTTTGCAAGCCGCATATTCCGCTGGACAAATACCAGCTGGATTGGGAGGCTTACCAGCAGCGTGCCGCCCGTGCCCAGGCCCGGCTGGAGGCTTTACTGGCCTATGCCGGATCTGCTGAAACCTGCCGCATGCGCAGCCTGTGCAGTTATTTTGGGGAAAACCTGACCGCAGATTGCGGTCGTTGTGATGTTTGTGCAGAACAAGGTTGATTGCACGTTGTGCCCTGTGGGCAAAGTGGTAACTTTGCCAAAACTTTCGCATGTCCGCACAAGCCAAATATATATTCGTCACCGGAGGCGTCGTCTCTTCCCTGGGTAAAGGTATTGTCTCTGCTTCGCTTGCCAAGCTGCTGCAGGCCCGGGGCTATTCCGTTACTATCCAGAAATTCGACCCTTATATCAACGTAGATCCCGGTACGCTCAATCCCTATGAGCATGGAGAAGTGTATGTTACGGAAGATGGTGCCGAGACGGACCTGGACCTGGGACACTATGAGCGTTTTCTGAATATACATACCTCCCAGGCCAATAATGTGACTACCGGGCGCATTTACCAGGAAGTTATCCAGAAGGAGCGCCGGGGAGAGTATCAGGGCAAGACGGTGCAGGTGGTGCCGCATATTACAGATGAGATCAAGCGCCGCATCCAGCTGCTGGGCGAAGGGGGGGGCTACCATATTGTCATCACAGAGATAGGGGGCACCGTAGGAGATATCGAGAGCCTGCCCTACATAGAGGCCGTGCGCCAGCTGCATTATGAGATGGGTGCCAATGATGCGATCTTCATTCACCTCACGCTGGTGCCTTTCCTGGCAGCGGCCGGGGAGCTTAAGACCAAACCCACGCAATATAGCGTGAAGCAGTTGCTGGAAAGCGGTGTGCAGCCGGATATCCTGGTGTGCCGCACAGAGCATCCCCTGGGTAAGGACATTAAAGGCAAGATTGCCCGCTTTTGTAACCTGCAGCCCAATGCGGTGATCGAAAGCCAGGATGCCAGCAGCATCTATGATGTGCCCCTGCTGCTGCGCAAGGAGCAGCTGGACAAAGTGGTCCTGAACAAACTGCGCTTGCCTCTGCTGGGCAAAGAGCCGGAGCTGAAAGAATGGATGGACTTCTTGTCCAGGCTAAAAGGGCCCGTGGACACGGTGCGTATAGGTTTGGTAGGTAAGTACGTGGAGCTGGCAGATGCTTACAAGAGTATCCTGGAGAGCTTTGTACATGCAGGTGCTGCCAATGAAGTGCGTGTGGAGGTGGAGCGCATACACAGCGAGGACATTCAGGAAGAAAATGCAGAGCGCATGCTGGGCCACTTGCATGGCGTGCTGGTGGCTCCCGGTTTTGGAGAGAGAGGCATTTCCGGCAAGATCACGGCTATCCGTTTTGTAAGAGAGCGGGGCATTCCGTTCTTAGGTGTGTGCCTGGGCATGCAGATGGCTGTTATTGAGTATGGCCGCAACGTATTGCAGTTGCCTGATTGCAATAGCACAGAGTTTGCGCCCCAATGCGAGAATCCGGTGATTTCACTGATGGCGTCTCAGCAAACCGTGCAACAGCTGGGAGGTACTATGCGACTGGGCAGCTATCCCTGTGAGACCCGTAAAAACTCTCTGGCAGCCAGAATTTATAAGAAGACCCTTATCCAGGAGCGGCACCGCCACCGGTATGAGTTTAATAATACCTATAAAGATGTCTATGAGAAAGCCGGTATGCTCTTCTCCGGTATCAACCCGGATAGCAACCTGGTAGAGATGGTGGAATTGCCCGAACATCCGTTTTTCATTGCCTCCCAGTTTCACCCGGAATATAAAAGTACCGTGCTGAACCCACACCCTTTATTTGCTGCTTTTGTGGCTGCGGCCCGCCAGCGGAAAACAACCCTGGAGACTTAGTGCCCGGATTCCCCTATTTGCTATACCCATGGATTTCATAGATAGTAGTAAGTTTATAAGTACTATTGACATCTTTGGGATAATTATATCTACAATAGTCGTTGTTTTTGTCTTCTATTCTATAGGAAAAGCCCGCTACAAAAAAGACCCCGACTGGCGTTTTTTTATGCCCGGATTATTGATCCGTATCCTGGGGGGGATTGCCGTAGGCCTGGTATATAATTACTATTATGGAGGGGGAGATACGCTCAACTTCTTCAGGGGTGCCCGTCATATCGCAGTCATCTCTACTACAGACCTGGACGCCGGCTGGCATTATCTTACACTGAATCCTGAGGAGCAAACGCTGGAACGTATCAACAATGACCAGGTGCTCCTGAACTATGGAGTACTGGATTATTACCGGGATCCGCAAAACTACATGATGGTAGTGTTCCTGACACCTTTTGCCCTGTTAGGATTGTTTAGTTACTTGGGGACATCGGTATATGTTTCTGCCATGTGCTTCCTTGGGGCCTGGGCCATGTACCGGGCCGTTGCCAGTTTTTACCCCGATCTTCGGAAGCAACTGGCTTATATCATCTTGTTTTTGCCTACCCTTGTCTTTTGGGGTGGGGGCATTTTCAAGGATAGTCTTGCGCTCTCTGTTGTGGGCATTCTTTTTTATGCCGCGGTAAAGCTGTTGCGCTCCAACTTCAGGAACTATACGATGCTGGTGATCTCTGTGCCTTTGATTTATTTCGTAGGGGTAGTCAAGGAATACGTCTTATATAGTTTCGTGCCCCTATTGGTGTTTTACCTGGTATTGTCTGTAAAAGAAAAAGTGCAGAACCGGTCCTTGCGCCTGGCGATTACCCCGTTTCTTTTTGTGGTATCGCTTGTCGGGGGGTATTTTGTATTGAGTAAGCTCAGTGGGCAAAGTGATAAATATAGCCTGGATGTGGTGGCAGACCGCGCCCAGATTACCCACGATGACCTGGTGCGTGATTATTATTACGTCAAAGCAGAAGGCAGCGTATACGATATAGGTGCTTTTGATGCCGAAAACCCTTTATCCCTTATTACCAAGATTCCCCTGGCCCTTTCGGTTACTTTCATAAGACCCTTCTTCTGGGAGATTAATAATAATCCTTTCATGATATTATCTGCCCTGGAAAGCTTGTTCATCACCTGTGTCATTATCTATATCTTCACCAGGGTAGGGGTTGTCCGCACCATTTATCTCATCTCCAGTCGCCCTCTCCTGATCTTCTTCTTTGTATTTTCTCTCACTTTCGGGTTCATGGTGGGCCTCACATCGGGCAACTATGGCAACCTGGCCCGGTATAAAATACCCTGCGTGCCTTTTTTCCTGTGCGGCCTATATATTTTGCTGGAAGAAGTAAAGATTGCCCGCAAGAAACTGGATGATGAGCGAATGGCCCGCAAAATCGCCCGTTTGCGGGTTATAGAAACCTGATGCCATGCATACCGACCTCATAAGCGCCATACAATACCTGCATAGCAAGGGATGGGCCCCGGCTACCAGCTCCAACTACAGTATGCGGGATGCCCGGTCCCCCGGGCACCTGTGGATCAGCCGCAGCGGAGTGGACAAGCGTCATTTTAGGGAGGCAGATCTGGTCTGCACCGATGCACAAGGAGTTCCGTTGGCAGATCCTACTATACGCACCTCCGCCGAGACCGCTTTGCACACGCTTATATATGCCGTATATCCGCAGGTACAGTGTGTGCTGCATACCCACACCGTGGCGAATACCGTAGCCGGGCTGAAATATCCCGGAGGCATTAGCTTTCAGGGGCTGGAAATGCAGAAGGCCATTGAAGGGAACTCTACCCATGAGGAGCCTCTGAATTTGCCTGTATATGCCAATACCCAGGATATAGCTGCGCTGGCCAGAGAAATAAAGCCTTACCTGGAACAAAATGCCGGGTGTTATGGCTTCCTGATAGCAGGCCATGGCCTCTATGCCTGGGGAGACAGCGTAGCGCAAGCCGCCCGGCATATAGAAGCGTGGGAGTTTTTACTGGAAACCCGATTATTACTTGAGATACATGGCATCCGTACACATTCCTGATGAAAACCGTGTCATAACCGGATTTGCAGAGATCAAGGCGTTCCTGCAAACCATAAATGTGTGGCATGACCGCTGGGAGGCCAATGCGCCCTTGGCCCCTGAATCTACCCAGGAAGAGATCCTGGATGCGTATGCACATGTGCTTCGCCCCTATATGGCCAGCCATCATTACCAGGTGGCAGATGTGATCAACGTACATGGAGAGACCCCCAACCTGCAAGCCTTGCGGGATAAGTTCCTGGCCGAGCATACGCATACAGAAGATGAGGTTCGTTTTTTTGTGGACGGACAAGGCTACTTCTGGTTCAACCCCGGAGGGGGCAGACCCGTGTGTTATGTACACTGCGTGGCGGGGGACCTGCTCTCTGTGCCGGCCAATACGCCGCACTGGTTTGACCTGGGAGAACCCGCCTTTGTGAAGGCCATCCGCATTTTCATTGACCCCAGCGGATGGGTGCCCCACTATACGGAATCTGGCATAGACCAACAATACCGCAGCTAGATGCCTCATTATCCCAAGCCTGATATTCTGCTTACGGATATCGAAGGCACCACTACGGACGCGCAGTTTGTGCACCAGGTGCTGTTCCCCTATGCCCATGATGCCCTGGAGGCTTATGTGCGGCAGCATGCGACAGATCCCGTGGTGCTGGCCATACTCCATGATGCGGCATGTGCTATAGAAAATGAAACGGGTACCCGCCCGGATGTGGCAACTACTGTGGCTGCTTTTCAGCAATGGATCCAAGAAGACCGTAAGCAGACAGCGCTGAAAGCGCTTCAGGGGCTTATCTGGGCGGATGGCTATGCCCGCGGAGATTTTACCAGCCACCTGTATGCCGATGTACTGCCGGCTTTGCAGCGCTGGCAGGCACAGGGCATTGCCCTGGGGGTGTATAGCAGCGGGTCCATCCATGCTCAGCAACAGCTGTTTGCCCATACGGTGCATGGAGATCTCACCCCCATGTTCCGTTATTATTTCGATACCACGAGCGGACCTAAAAGAGAGGAACAGAGTTACCGCAATATCCTGGCTGCCCTGGGCTATGGTCATGCTCCGGACAAAGTATGCTTTCTGAGCGATATTGAGGCTGAGCTGGATGCCGCCGCCGCTGCCGGACTGCAGACCATCCAACTGGTGCGTCCGGGTACTTTGCCCGGCTCCTCTCACAGCCGGGCAACTACTTTTGACGAAATTATCTTCCAGTCATGAAAATAATCTGTGTGGGGCGCAACTATGCCCAGCATGCCCGGGAAATGAATGCGCCATTGCCCCAGGAGCCCGTATTGTTCATCAAACCGGATAATGCTCTGTTGCGCGAGAACACTGATTTTTACATTCCCGACTGGACACAGGAGGTGCATTATGAGTGCGAGGTGTTTTATCGCATCGGCCGCAAAGGCAAGTATATAGACCCCAAATATGCACTCGGCTATGTGGATGGCATTGGTCTGGGTATAGACTTTACGGCCAGGGATGTGCAGCAACGCTGCAAGGAGCAGGGATTACCCTGGGAGATTGCCAAAGGCTTTGACCATAGCGCCGCTGTGAGCACCATCCTGCCGCTTTCCGAGTTGGCCGATCCTTTTAAGGTGCAGTTTGAACTATACCTCAACGGCGAGCTGCGGCAACGTGCGCATACCCAGGAGATGATCTTCCCGCTCGAGTCTGTAATGGCATATAGCTCGCGCTATTTCTCTTTCAAGGCCGGGGACTACCTTTTTACCGGTACGCCTGCTGGCGTGGGCCCGGTAAAAGCCGGGGATCACCTGCAGGGTTACCTGGAAGGCAGGTTGATGCTGGATTTTCATATACGGTAAGGCGGCCGGTACACTTCCGGCCGTTAGTGGTCCCATGTCAGCCGGATGCCGGCAAAGAAGCGCCGGCCTTGCAATGGTCCATAGACATAGGCTGTGTCAAACGCATCTCCAAATGGGGCTTCTGGGGCTACCAGCGGATCAGACTGTGTCCAGTTGAGCAGGTTTTTGACCCCACCGAAGACCTGGAGGTATTTGTTTATGGGCTGGCGGCATTGCAGGTGCTGCTGGCTGTAGACCGGGGAAGAGGTGGCACGCGTATAGGGTTCGGGGTAGTGGGGCAGTGCCATGGGACCAAAGAGCTTGCCGGTATAGTCCAGTTGCGTTTTCCACCTGGGGTGCTGGTAGCTAAGCGTCCAGTTAGTGGTGTAGGACGGTGCAAAGGGAATGGACGTTCGGGCGCTTCCTGTATTCTGCCAGGTGTCCAGCCACGTGGCACCCAGGTTTACCCGCCAGCCGTTGCCAAACGCCAGGTTGGCAGAGACCGCCAGCCCCTGCGTCACGCTTTGCATATCTAGGTTGGTGTAGCGAATAAACCGGTCATCACTGTAATCCGGCAGGATACGGTTGGTATAGTAAGTATGGAATGCCTCCAGATTCCAGCTGAGGACGCGTTTCCCTAATTGGGTGTAGGTGCTGAAACTGGCTGTGCCGCTCCAGGAGCGTTCAGGGTTTAGTGGTCCTTCTATGACCAGGGTGCGGCTGCCGGAGAGCGCCGCATGGTCTTCTGTAAACAGGTTTACTACCCGGAAGCCGCTACCCCCGTTAAGTCGGATGCTGGAGTATTCATTCAGGTCCCACTTGAGGTTGAGCCGGGGGGCAGGGATGAGGCCGTGGTCGCGGTGATGGTCTACGCGCAGTCCTCCCTGCAAGGTCCACCGGGGGAATAGCCGCCACATATCTTCCAGGAATATCCCGGGGATGGGCCTGCTGTCCGGGGCTGCTGCGGTGGCCGGGGTATTGTCCCGGTAATATTGGTAACGGAAGGTAGCACCTGCAGAAAGATCATGCCGGTGCAGGCGCCGGGTATGCACCAGGTTGGTGAAACTGGTATACTGGCGGGCCAGGTAGGCGGTGTGGCCATACCAGCTTCGTTGGTCATGGCCACTCAGGCTGCCTTCCAGCCGCCAGTTGCGGTGCAGGGTATATTGTCCCAGCAGCTCTGCCCGGCGCGTCAGGATGAACTCGCCATACATAACATCGCTGCCGGCATATTCCCTGCGCCAGCTGAGCGTGCCCCCGCTGCGGTCTTCGGCATACACTCGTCCGGCTAATTGAAAGGGCAGGCCGCTGCGCCGTGCAAACTGCCATTTGTTAAAGACCGAAAGACGCCTGGCCAGTACCACATCCATGAAATTGTCGTGGTTGGCGTCCAGGCGCGTGCCCATATGATAGCCCGATACGCCCAGCAGCATCCGCTGCCTGCCTACCGGGGTCGTCAGGGTTGCATCCAGCTGGGTCTCTCCATGGGTATTGCCCCAGGACTCCAACATCCAGTGGGCATGGTCATGCGGTTGCCGGGTGATGACATTGAGCACGCCTCCTATGCTTTCGGTGCCATATAAGGTGCTGGCGGGACCTTTGATCACTTCCACGCGGTCGATCAGCGCCGGGGGTAAGCCTGATAACCCATAAATACTGGCCAGGCTGCCCATGAGCGGCATGCCATCTATCAGCACCAGCGTAGCGGCGCCGCCCAGTCCATTGATCTGAAGCTCATTGGTGCCGCACACCCCGCAGGCTACCCGCTCTGTGAGGCCGTTGGTGGCCAGCAGGGCGTCCGTCAGCGTAGCAGAGATATTGCTTTCCAGCTGCAGGGCATTGATGCGTGTGATCAGCACGGGTGACTGTGCCAGGCTGATGGGCGCGGCAAAGGCCGTAACCGTGATAGGGTCTTTCAGCTCTGTATGAATGGGGGTAAGCAAGTGCTCCAGTTCCCCGGTCACCGGCAGGGAAATCATCAGCGTATCACTGCGGTAGGTGGATAGCTGCACGATCCAGCGCTGCGGCTCTGGACCGGCCGGCAGGCAGAAACGACCCTCTGCATCGGTCAGTATACCCTGATTGCTGCCCAGCAGCCGGAAGCTGGCGCCGGAAAGGGGTTCGCGGGTGTCGGCATCCCGCAGGACGCCACAAGTGTTTTGTGCCGGCAGAGTTGTATAGATGCCCAACCCCAGCAATATATTTAGCCCCCACACTTTCATTTTTGCCTGGTCAAATAAAAAATTTAGACAAAGCTAAAAAATAATCTGATATCCCCAAAAACCCTTGTCTTTTCTTCCGGGCCTCCTGTCGAAAAAACTACCCGGTGATTTGTTTTCGCTTATACTTTGCGTTGATAAATCGTTCCGCCCGCAATCCGTTCCTCATGTCTGCTCCCCTGGAAGAAGCGTCCGGCGCGCCGGACAGCGATCGTAAGACCCGCAAAATGCGTGCACAGCCCCTGGCACAAGGCGTTTGTGAGAATAGTCTGGATACCCTGCTGGTAACGTTTGACCTGTATAGTAAGAAGCCTTCTAAAAAACGCAAGCACCAGCCTTGACCTCCACCTATACTTTACCGCACCAGACCTGTACACTGTCTGCCGGTGTGCTGAAGATTGCCTATAAGCAAACCACAGCGTATATCCCTTTGCCGGATATCCGGGAAGTTCGCCTGGTGATGTCTCCTGCAGAAGCCGGTGAACTCTATAACTGCTATGTAAAGACGGCTGAGAAGACCTTTCGTGTGGGGATGAGTACCGTCTATGTGGGACATGCACCTGCCCATAACCAGCAGTACCGGGCATTTGTCCGGGATCTGCATGCGGCTTTGCAGGCAGCAGGTCATCCGGTTGCCTACCGGCAGGGGATGAATTACCTGAAGGTTATCTTACAGGTACTCGCCGTGGTTGCTGTGGTGGCCAGCCTGGTGGTTTTTGTGGCGACACCTGCGCACAAGTTGCTAAAGAACCCTTTTCCCGGCATAGCCCTTTTTTTCACAGGCATAAGCTGCTGGTTATGGGGCGGGCGTTTCCATGTACGAACTTACGACCCGGGTAATATCCCTGCACCGTTACTGCCCGTCTAACGCTTGACTATCCAGAACTGGTGTATCTGGAATTTGAACTGGAAGAGCTCAAACTGCTGCGCAGGATAGCATTCCGGTGCTGAGAGGAACAGCAGGTCGTGGTCCGGTGAGATTTTGATAAAGAAGCTGGCATCCGGCGCCTCTCCCATGCAGGAGTTTTGCGTAGAAAGTGCCGCCTTCTGGGCCCGCAGTTCCTCTTCCGTGGGGAAATGCCGGAAGATCGTGCCGCTTACATCCCAAAATTCTACTCCACCGCCTCCGGGCTTGCTGCCCGGGAGTATGATATACTGCTGTTGCTCGCAGGGGCCTTCAGCCGTTTTGCAGCGGTTTTGCAGCAGTACCAGGATTTCGTACCCGTCTGAGTCCCGGAAATATTTGACCTCAAAGAAGGCCTGAGCATACCCCTCCTGGTTGCCCGGCAGGGCGCCTTTCAGGTAACTGGGTTTTTGCTCGGTGAGCAGGTCCAGTCGGTCCTGTTTGGCCAGCGGTTCTGTTTCTTCTGTGGTCCAGAACAGATATCCGGCATCCATCGCCTGGAAGTAGTTCAGCAAGTTGCGGTTAGCTTGCGCGGGCAGCAGGACGGGGGTGGCCAGCAGGATATACAGAAGAAATGTGCGTTTCATAGGAGAACAGGTTTTAGTTGTGTAAGTGTTGCAAAAGTAGTGCCGAAATGCCAACGTGCTTCTATTTGCGCTTCTTTTGTAATTTGAGCCCTTATGAAAACACCCTTATCCTTGCCCGTTTCCCGTTTGTTTTTGGGGATTGGTGTTCTTTTGAGCAGCCTGCTGTTTTGTGCCAGCCGCTGCCACCAGGCGAAGCCGGATAACAACCTGTGGGGTGCCTGGCGCCATGCCTATGAAGAAACCCGGGCAGACGGCGCCCGCAGTTACCGCCCGAGACAACATGAACTGCCTCCCAGCCGGGGACGGCACTGGTTTGAGATTCGGCAGGATGGCACTTTCATTGACCATCCCATTGCTCCGGCAGACGGTTCTTTGGACGAACCCGGTACCTGGAAGGCCGTGAGCCCCACAGAACTTGCCGTTACCCTGAAGACGGGCCGCACCTTTCGCATCAGGATCCATGAACTGACGCCTGAGCAGCTGTGGCTCACGTTTGAGTAGCGGGCGAGTTGGTGTTCAGGATTAGAATGTATACCCAATGGAGGTATTGGCTTGCCAGTAATGTGAAACGGGCCGGTTATTTGGGGTAAGCTGGTTATAGGCCAGCGTGGCCTGGCAGATCAAGGTTTTCAGCAGGGTTGTCCCCAATGTCAGGGTTGGGCTGAGCCGGGTGCCCAGGAACTGGTCATGCGCTACCAGTCCGCCCGCTTCTATAAGAAGCTTATGAATATGTTTGCTGGCCAGGCTGGCTTGTATGGCATAGAGGCGTTGTGGGGGTAATACAAAATCCTGCGGAGTAAGATTGTGTTGAGCCCGGGTATTCCTTTCCCATATCAGGTTCCCACTGGTGGTAAATAGCAGCTTGTTCCGCTGGATCCTATAAATGACCGTGGCGGTGTACATGGAGATGGTGGGAAAGCTCGGGCTTTCAGGGTTGTTAAAGGTTTGCTGGGCTGTGCGGAGCTGCCGCCCGGCCTGTAATGTGATGTGCTGTGGTGTCTTTTTCCCGTAGTTGTGCGAGAGCACCAGGTTGAAAAGGTGGAAGCTTCCGCTACTCAGGGTCGTATCTGTGGCGTCTTTACTGGCCCGTTGCAAGGCTGCCCGATAGTCTGCGGAGAGGACAGGCGCTTTGCGTGGCTGCCAGGTGAGCCCTGCACCGGCATAAGTGGTATACATACTATAGGGTTTCAGGCTTCTGAGGTTGGTCTTTTCCTGCTCCAGGTTTACCCGCGTTTCCAGGTGTATACGCTCATACCGCCGTTTGCCTTCCAGCTTGTAAGATTGCAGGTCGTTGCGCAAAAAGGGCACTCCAAATGAATGGTATCCCGGACCGATCGTACGGTGCCCGGCCGTTACCTGGTACTTCTCATCCGGCTTCCATACCAGCTCGAGCAGGATGGCATAGTCCTTGGCAAGGCTATCATTATGTCTATACAGCTCTGTCATCCAGGCACCTACTTCTTGGGCAGGCGGCAGGTAATGGTTGACGTCCTGTACGGTCATACTTTTGTTGGCTTCTCCCTTTAGCATGAGTGTTTCTCCCCATATGGGATGTGCAAAGTCCACACCTACCAGGTAGTTACGTTGCGGGGTGTTTGAGGAAAACAGCGTATCCCTCGCCTGTCCTTTAGGCTCTGTTCCGTAGAGCATATTGACATGCAGGTGCCGGGCCTCCTGTGCGCCTATTCCTGCAGAAGCGGCTACCAGTGTGCGCCGGTAGAGGGCTGGCAATCGTAACCCGAACAGGCTGTTCAGGCTGCTCAGGTTTATGGCCTGGCTGGCATTCTGGTCGTGGGCTGCTGATGCCTGGAAATGCCATTTGCCGGGCATCAGCTCTATATCAAAACCCAGGACAGATGCGCCGTTAAAAGACAGCGCTGAGTAATAGGGGTAAGTGGTTCCCAACTGGAGCTTTTGTATAGTGCTTAGCTTGCGGTCTCGTGCCGTTAACAGGCCCATGGCTTCCAGCTGAGTACTGTGCCTTGAGAGATTGGGGTCCTGCTGCAACGCTTTAGCGTCCTCTAATTTTGCGCTCACCTGTGCCTTTTGATGCCGGAGACTGTCCGGAGGTAATTTTTGAAGTACACTTAGTTTGCGGGCAGCGGGTACCTGGTTGGTGAGTTCATTGATCGCCAGAGTCTGTTGCAAAACCTTGTCCTCTAGCTTTTGCAAAGAGTCGCGCAAGGGAATGGTGGCATTCAGCTGGCCTGCTGTTTTGGCAGACCTGCTGAGCGAATCCAGGCGGTGGCGTAATCGCTCCTGCTGATGCGTATCTCGTAAGAACTCATGATAAAGACTGTCCACATAAGGCCGCATCTCCGGTTGTACATTCTCCAGCCCTTTTCCTGATGTGAGGTCTTTTTGATAAGCGGTGAGTTCCGGTATTCCGGTAAATAGCTTTCGGACGGATTGCGGATTCTTTTTCTCTAAAATCTCCAGGTCCCGTAGTTCCAGCGAGTCTGCTGCTATACGTTTGTCCAGTTTTGCTCTCAGTTGTTTCTGGACCGCCTGGGCATCCACTCCTATATAGAACTGATTGATCGCCTGCCTATAAGGCCCTTGTTCTGAGGTAACCAGTCCCCCGGCCTGTAGCGGGATACCCAGCACCTCCAGTCTTAAGTCGGATCGCAGCCGCATATAGTCCGGAGGCTGTAACAGGTAATCATTACCGGGCAGTGTGCTGTGCTGCCTGTCCATTCCCAGCGTGCCGGATAGTTTAACCGGCCGGAGCGGTTGATCTCCCGGTATTTGCGATAAGCCTGCATGATAAAGGCAGCATAGTCCGCAAAGTATGGATAGAAGACGACACAAAGTAGTTGCAGGCAGCGAAGTAACAAAAGTCAGAAAAATTCTGAATCTAAACTAAATGGATAGGCAGCAGGTATTTTTCGTAATCAGGATATGTTTATCTCTGTAGGTATGGTTCCGTGATAGAAAATCAGAACTGCTCAAAGAAAACGTTTTAGGTTCCTGATGGTTTATCAATACCTGCAAACCGGGGCTGCAGTTAATACTTCTCTAAATATCAAAGGGTACTCTGATGTATCGCTAAAGTTCCTGTAACCTATCTATCAGTGTATTGGGGGCAAATGCATATTATAGACTTCATATCCGTCGCGGTGTTGGGTCCTGTTTTATTCGGTCGTCCTGTTTGATTAACTTCTTTATCGTTGTTTTAATAGTTCTTCGAGCAAACGCCTGATGGCGGTCAGTTCCTCAAGCACCTGCGACATATCGTCACGGGCAGCCTGCTGGGTATCGTTTTCCGCTTTGTTCTCCAAGTGCGGCGTCTTGTCCTCCGGCTTGTGGGTCTGGTAGGGTTTGGCGGGCTCTTCCACTCGTGCGGGCGTTATGTCATTTTGTTCTATTCCGTATAGCAACCAGTCGGGAGATATATCATATAGACTTTTAAGCTTATCCAGGATGTGCCGCGATATATCCCGTTTGCCGGTTTCTAAATAGGCATAATAGCCCTGGCTCAGGCCTAACACCTGCGCCATCTCCTGCTGTGTGAGATTCTGCTGTTTCCTGATAAACTTCAGCCTATCTCCTGCATTATGCCTATTTGACATTGAGTTGTCCACAAATTGCATATTGATTTTGTTTTTAAATCAATGTGATATAAATTTGCCTTCGCTTAATAGAAGTAATCACTACAAAAGAAGATATAATAACGATGTATAGACTGATAACCGGTAAAGTCGGTTGTCTGGAGCTTTGCGCGCGCACGTAACCGGCCTGGTCGTTAGATGGGTTAACTTATCGTTATCCTGTTGCGACTGTTCGGGATATATGGTTATAATGACCAGTATAATAAGCGGTCTTATGCTAATATTGCCCCCCTGAAATCTGGTAGAACCTATAAAATTTGTTGAAGTATCGTTACATTCTATCTGTGTATATGCCTAAAAGCCGGTTAATTCTGTACTGGGGAATATGGGTACTGTTTTCTGTACCGGGTGGCGGTGCCTGGGCACAGTCCCCGGCACTGGCTTCTGCTCAGTATCTTCTGGATCCTTATGCGGTAGCGCTTCGGATACCTTCCGGGGAGTCCTATACAGACACCATTGTTTCGCGGATTATAGTGAGTACCTGGGCAAAGCCCGGGAAAGCGGGCTACCTGCCGGCCTTCTTCAGGAGCGGTACATTTGCCGTGGCGAAGTCCGGAGTTCATGGAGTTGGGCTTTTTACCGATACCGCTACGGCCTTTGCCGTCGGGGATACGGTGTTGTGGGCTTTTGAAAAACGGCGCAGTACCGGATATTTCATGTATGACTACAGGGAAAAGCCTATCGCCACTTTTGTGAATAATAGTGATAACCCTAATACCGTAATGGTGAAAGTGCCTGGCGGGCTGGTCATGATCGCCACCCGGCCTATTGGGTTTATGGAAGAGCTTACCTGCTCCTACCAGGGTGTCCTGGATTTGTTCCCGGGGGATCAAACGCTGGCGCGGCAAATAAGGTACTGGTAATGCGCAAGTGTTTTATAGATAGAATGCTATTGATTGGCTTGTTTACGGGTGGTTTATCTCCTTTGGCGCAGGCTTTTACACTAATGGATTGGCTGCTCCTTAATAATTGCAGGCCCCCCCAGTCGATATTGATTCCCGTGCCTGTGGACTCCGGGTACACAACCATTACCAGTATTCAGGTGCTGAACTTCGATTCCCAACTGGAGGTCTTTCGCTGGGATACGCTTGATGTAGGCACGGATATTACCTTGTTTTTGAATAATCCGGTGTCCATTGCTTTGGTGGATACCACGCTCACCTATTATGTCTATGAGTTGCCCGTTTCAGCAGTGGAGCGTCAATTGATTGTTCCGGGGCTTTATGTGGTGATTATTACCTATCCGGGGGGAATGACGCTGGTCCAACCCTTTCTGTATGATCCGGAGCCGCTGGCACTTGCGCTTGATTGCGAAGGAATAGAAGTGGCGCTGGAGCTTATTGAAGAGTCTTATGGGCTTGACTGGCATGGAGAGGACCCCGTCGTTCAGGAGGATATCTTTAAGATGATTAATTATACCCGTTCTTTGACGGATGCACCTGCTATTGCAGATTTTCGAACGGCAGTGCATAACTGCTCCCTTGAGATAGAGCAGACATTATTGCTGGGTTGTACCCCGGAACCCTGCTGGGAGGGCCCGGATCAATATTACAGCCAGGATTTCCTCTGCTGCGAAGAACCGGATCCTTGCCATGCTGGTGAAACTTTCGCTTTTGGGAATTGCCTGGATTTTGATGGCAATAATGATTATGTGATCATAGAAAACCCTGGGCCCGGCAATACCAATCCATTGTTTAATATGGATTCGGATGAATTTAGCCTTAGCTTCTGGGTAAAGGTGAATGATAAAACCAAGGGAGTGGTATTCAATAATCTTTTGCTCAATGACTTTCCTGCACAGAGAAACGGTTTGAGCGTATCATTCCTCCCTTCCCTGGGTTTGCGGTTTGTACTTTCCAGTGTAAACCCGAATACGAATGCACGGGGAGAGAATATTGTATATGGTTCCTCTGCCGCATTTAGCAATGGTACCTGGCATCACGTCGTATTTACTAAACAGGGGAATTGCACCCAGGATTATTATGTGTTTGTAGATGGACAGGACCGCACGACCCGGTCGCTGCCGGGCCAGCTTTGTGATTACCCGGCTGGTGCAGCCCATTTTAGGAATGAATTGCCTATTCTGCTTGGGCACTCCTATCATGCCAGCAACTCAGCCAATGCACTGAATGGCAGGCTGGATGAGTTCCAGGTCTATATCAAAGCGCTTACCCTGGCAGATGCTCAGGCACTGTATAACAGTGGTAGCGGGGCGTTTGCCAACGACACCCTATGTGATGGACTGATCGTTTACTGGCGTTTTGACGAGTCCCTGGCGGCACCTTCTGCCGGTGCCAGTGTCAGGATCGTTAAAGATGAGTTCAAGCGCAACAATGGGTATCTCAAGCGCTTTCATGATCGTTATTTCACCACCAGTTGCGACCCGGCACGGGTCCCGCATGCCGCTTCTGAAAATACCCCCTGCACCTGCAGTGAGCCGTTTGATTCCGGTTTTGCATTTGGCAATGCCTTGCGGCTTGATGGGATCAATGATTTTATAATGGTCCCTCCGGATGCGCTGGACTTTGACAGAGGTGATTTCTCAATTAGTTTGTGGATGCGGCCGGAGTCCGTGGCTGCAGACGCAGTACTCCTTCAAAAGATCCCAAGCTCCAATTTGCATGCCGGGATTAGTCTGCAGTTGATCCCGGCTTCCTCCGGCACAATTAGACTCGTATATACTGCCAAAGGAATCAGCCGCCATAATGATCTCCAGATACCGGGATTGCCCGGCGGTACCCATGTGTGGTACCATGTTGTGTTGTCTAAACACGGGGCTGATGGCACGGAATACCGCCTTTACCTGAATGGTGTGGATCTGAGCAGGGTTGCCGTCAATCAGCTGCCGTCCGCACTGGAGGATTTCCCGGATATTGACAATATATCAGGACCTACTCCCTTGATTATAGGGGCCTCCGGGTCCGGAACCGGTGCCTTCTTTAAAGGATGGGTGGATGAAGTGGCCGTTTATAACCGGGTGCTGAGAGATGAGGAAGTCCTGTGTATGTATAATGGCGGCAATGGAGGGGGCCTGCCTGCGGTAGGCCTCACTCAACACTGGGACTTTAATGAAGAAAACGCTGCCAGCCAGCCCGGGCAGGTAGTGGCAGAGAACACGGTGAATGCTTCCTATAACGGCGTATTGCGCCGGTTCTTTGAGCGTACCGTCAAAGTCCCTGAGTGTGATACGGCCTGGCTGCCTCATGGCCAAACATCTTTGCCGGAAGTATGTGCCTGTGAGGCTGAGCCGGATACTTCATTTGCATTTGGGAATGCCCTGCAGTTTGATGGCGTAAATGATTACGTTACCATCCCCAACCATGCAGCATACCAGTTCGGCACTGGAGATTTTACGATTAGCTATTGGATCAAACGACCTAATATTACGCAAACCGGCGCTGTCGTACTGAGAAAAGTGGTTTCCTCTACTACAGGAGGAGTTAACTTTGGACTCATTCCCCGTACTTCCTCCGGGTTGGACCAGGGAATGGATATCCTTGTGCTGGGAGATACACTGGTACCGGGCAGCACTACAAGTAACCGCCGGGCGAGATTGGCGAGTAGTGTCCTCTCTCCAAATGCGTGGCATCATGTGGTGATGGTGAGATCGGCATTTGGCAGCGGAGACCACAGCAACCCTTATTATTACAAAGTATATGTAGATGGTGTCGAACGGGGCATTGTTACGGAGGACCTCTTTTTCCTGGGCTCCGGGGCTGGCAATGTCAATAACACAGCTCCTTTCATCCTGGGCGCATCCAATCCGCCCACCGCTTTTTTCTTCACCGGAACATTGGATGAACTGCAGCTGTATGACCGTGCACTCACGCAGGAAGAAGTCAAATGCATGTATAATTCAGGCAACGGTAGTGCTCCCTATTTCACAGGGCTTGTCGGTTATTGGGATATGAATGTACTGGATGGTGATAGCATAGAGGATGGATCTGCTACTGATAACCCTGGTACTGTTACCGGAGCTACACTTGTCACACATTAATGATGAATAAAAAGCTCCTTATATTACTGCTGACGGCTATGCCTGCTGTACTTTCTGCGCAGAGCCTGGTTGAATATGGTGTGACAACATTCCTGCTTTGTTCCCATACACTGCCGGAAAGATGGAGTTATGGGGCTTGCGATGTAGAAGTAACGGATGAGATCAAAACCACCATATGGGTGTCTCCTGTGGCGCATGACAGCATTCAATTATGGACCAAAGTATATGAACACACAGAAACGCTCTATACATTGGAAACCAGGGGAGCTGTGGTGGTGAGAGATACGTCTTTGTGTGCGTCTGAGGGAGAGTATGTGCATATAGAGCAGGTTCTCCCCAAGGAAGACCTGTCCATCGATCCTGAGGAATCACTATATATAGTGGTTTGGGTTTCACGGGATACCGACCCTGAGTTTATTCAGCTTTCTCAGCCCTATTTGTCGGGCCGTATTCAGTTCTTTCAATATACCAGGAACTGTACTAAACAGGGCTGTCTGGCTTGCTCTTTGCTGACCCAGGCCGTAACCAATCTGGAAACCCAGTATGAGGTCAGCTGGGAAGAAGCAAGCCCGGCTACCCAGCACATATATGCGTCTCGCATCAATACTCAGTTCAATACAAACTTCCCGGTAGCGTATCTGTATGGGGCGTTGGATGCCGGGTATTGCACTGAACAGGATACAACGGACGTAGGAGGGCTGACTTTTGACAGGACCGCAGCGCAATACATTCACTTTGGAGAGGCTCCTCAATACGAGATTGCCGCATCTGCTTTTAGCCTGGAAGCCTGGGTGAAACCAGAGCCCCTTCCCCTTGAAGGTATTGTCAAATACCCGCTCTTTACTGTAACCACAAACTGTAGTATATCTCAGTCCGTAGTGCTGGAGGAGCCTGTAACCGCTGAGGTGAGAACCGGCTGGAGTTTTGGCCTGCTTGTGCTGCACCCGGACTCCGGGGACCAGGACCCTGAGCAGTTGTTTTCCCTGGAACCTTCCCCGGAACCCCACTATTGGTTCTACTTGCTGGTAACGGACCCGGATCATATCCCGCCCTCCGGTTTCCCGGAGCTGAATGAGATCTCCGGTACGCCGAACTCCGTGTTATTCCTTTCGGCTCCTTTTACCATTTCGGATTCGGCTAACTACCATTATGTCGCTTTTGTGAAGCCAACCGCTCATATAGACGACTGGTTTGTATTGCTGGATAACCAGAGATACCCTCTTTTGCCCGTTAGCCACCAAACACTGAGTATCGCTGCTATCGAAGAGGCCGTTTCGCGTAGCTGGGGCAGCAGCTGCTATCAGAATACATCTTTGGACTTTGGCCGGGAACGTCTTTCAGCGGCGCTGCCCGGAGATTATTTTGCGGGTAAGGCTCGGGAGCTAAGGGTCTATCAGCGGGCCTTGACTATGGAGGAGGCCGTTTGGAATAGGAACCGGAATCCGGGGCCGCCTGTGATGCCGGAATGCCTGGTGTTGCATGCGCCATTGGTAGCGCAAACGGGCAATGATGTCGCCGGTTCTTCTCCGGCCTATACGGCAACACTATATACGGTGGATGACATTTCGGTCTATGACCGGAATGTAGAGCTGGATCAAACGGTCTATGACGGATGGAGCGGGTTCTGGCAAAGCGCTGCTGTTGCAACCTCTCCCCGCACGGTATGTCCACCCGTTTCCTGCCCCGGTGATCCTGTGCCGGATGAAGAGATAGAAGTCCTGCTAAACAAATGTGCCACATGCGACTAATGCTTATCCTGTTGCTGCTGTGCCCGGGCATAGGTGGCCGCGTCTATGCGCAGTTCCAGCCTGTGCTGCTATCCCCGGCAGATGATGCGGTTTTGTATTCCGGCAATCCCATTTTTGTGTGGTCTGCACCCGGTGCGGTACAATATGCCGTTACCCTTGTCGAGTGCCAGTTGCTCTATGGCAGCACGTATCAGACCCCTGCTATAGCGCTGTTGTCTAACCCCCCGGTTTACCAGAGTGTGGTGACTACCAGCACCCTGATCTATCCGATCTCTGCGCCCGCATTGCTGTCTGGCAAACGCTATGCCTGGCAGGTGCAGGCTTCTTACCCGGGAGAACCGGGCGAGGTGCTGGCTTCCGAACCTTTGGTATTTGAGCTGGCGGAGTCTCCTTCTTCTCCCGAAGAATCGGACACTCCGGAGAATGCATTCTATTATGCCTTGCCTCGAAGAAGCAATGGCTATATGGTGCCGTTGGACGAAGGGTATTTGCCCGTCTATTTTGAGAATTTCCAGAATGGACCGGTGGCCTTTTCTCTGAAGCGGCTCAGTGGCGCTCCGGTTTCCTATGACTTCGAGACGCTGGAGCAACAAGTGAAGTATGGTGAAAATCGCCTGAGGATAGATTTTTCTGCCCTGAACAGTGGCGGTTATTTGCTCACACTGACGGGCGAAAGAGAGCAGGTATGGAATCTTGAATTTTATAAAGGAGAATGAAAGGTTTGTGTATCCTGATAGTGTTTGCGCTCTGTGGCTGTGCGGGTAAACTGGACCGTGCGGAGCTTAAGCAGTGGGTGGAAGACCCTGCCCACGGCTGGGCGATGACCCAGGTCCAGGGTGCGTTGAAATATACCTGCCAATACAAGCCACTGGTCTATGTGGTCATGGATGCCAGAAAATGGAGCTGGGCTCACCTGACACAGGCTACACTGGATTCCGTATCCGCCCGGTATGAGGGAAATCTCTATTTCTCTTTCAGGGTGGATAACCTTGCCGGGAAGCAGGATCCGTTGCATTATGCCGCAAAAGATAGCGTGGATTACCAGCGTAAGCTGGAATACCTGTTTGCAAACGTGCGCAGGGATTTTGCCCTGGTACAGGGAACCGATACGCTGCAACCCGTTGCCTGTGATCTGGTGCCTTCTTATAACATGCGTCCGTACCAGGTCTTTCATCTCGTCTTTCGCAGGCCCCGGGACTTGTCCCGCACTTTCACTTTCTGTTATCGAGACAAGATCTTTTCCCGTCGAGAGTTCCGGTTTGAATATATCCCCGCTCATATGCAACCTGTCCCTGAAGTATCCTTATGACTTTACGATATCCGCCATTTCTCTTTCGGGTAACGGCCGGCATATTGCTGGTCAGCCTGTTGTTACAGGTTGCTTTCCCCATAGCGGCTTATGCACTCACCGGGGGAAGTGCCGCTGGCAGTGTTCAGGGAGATGTGCCCTCCGGCACCACGGATATGGTAGATGTCTTTACCGGGGATTTCAGCTATCGCATTCCGTTGCTGGATGTGGATGGGTATCCATTGGTCCTTTCTTACAATGCCGGCATAGGCACAGAGCAGGAAGCCGGCTGGGTGGGGCTGGGCTGGTCCTTAAGTCCCGGGGGGATTAACCGCATGGTGCGCGGTATGCCCGATGACTTTGCCGGAGACCCTGTGCACAGGGAGTTTAATGTGAGAGACCAGGTGGAGATAGGAGGCACTGCCAGAATAAAGGCAGAGCTGGCAGGAGAGGATCTTGCCAGGTTCCTGAAGAATATGCCTGAGAATCTTGACGTGCGTGCAGGGGCTACAGCTAGTTTAACCGTGAAGCACCGGACGAACCTGGGTATAGACGTGTCCATTGCCGCAGGTATAGGGGCTCAGTTTCAGCCTACCCTCAATAGTTCTTCCAAGCTGATGTCTGCAGTGAACGTTTCCGGTCAGGCGTATATGGGATACGCTCTCAGCGCTCAGGATGGGATCTCCGCAAATACCAGTCTTTCGGGCAGCCTGGGTCTTTACAAACGCGTAGGTGCCGGGTTGGACCTGGGTGGGGAAGTGGGGTATAGCTCCAGAAGAGGACTTGCCCATATCGGGTTTCATGCCGCGGGTGTCGGAGGGTTAAATTTGAAAGCCTTGAATCTTCGCGGCAAGAGAGGCATCTCCGGTATGATACCCTTAGCTACGCCAACTTATGTGCCCGATAATGAGTACCCTTTTAATACGATCATCGAAACCTATTCCGGTGATGCCGGTGGCGCTGTGATATTTTCGTACCTGGGTGGAGGGATTACGTACTTCCGCACGGTAAATACCCTGGCTACACATGAGATGGAACTCAGGGGCTATGGATATATGGCTTTGCAGCAGGGAAACCCGGCAGGCAGGTCCCTGCTGGATATTAACCGGGAGTACGATGCGCCCGTGATGGAGAAAACCCCCATACTCCCTCTCGCTAATCTTACCTATGATGTCTATAGTGTGAGCGGACAAGGCGTTGGAGGGGTGTATCGCCCTTTTCGCAGCGATATCGGCACGCTGTATGACCCCAGGATTGAAAATGGCTCTCGTTCCAGTGCTAGCGGCCTGGAACTGGGGTTTCCTGGCAGCACCGCTTCTTTCAAGGTGGGTGCTGATCTGGAGAATATCTGGGTAGATTCTCATACAGGCGCCTGGCTTGCCAATGATGGTAACCCGGCTGCCGGCAACTATCGCTTCTCTGCTCCTGCTGCGGAAGACCCTGCTTACGAACCTTTCTACTTTCGCCAGGTAGATGAAGCGGCCATTACTCTGCTGGATAACACCCCGCTGGCAAATGCCGGCGGAGAAGACCTGGTGGCCATCCGGGTGGAACCGGGTTTAAGCGAGCCTTTTATGCAGAAAGCTGCCGGTGGGACGGTTACCTATACACAGCCTGATGCCGCCTTGCAGGGGCGCGAGCGGCGTACCCAGCCCATGACCTTCTTGCCCGCTTCCAAAGGTCATTATGCCTTGGATAAGGACCTGCATAACTATGACCTGAATACCTTCGCCTTCCAGGATAATCTGCTGGCGCAAAGCAGCACAAATCCTTCCTTTCCCCGTGCGGATGATACTCTTCGTAAAGGCCATCATATTTCTGAGGTCACTGTTTTGAGAGCGGACGGCGTGCGCTATGTGTATGGAATTCCCGTCTATGTAAGAAACCAGGTAGAGGCCACCTTCGATATCGATAGCTCTGCCAGCCAGGGTGCGCTTGTGGGGTATACGGAGACGGAGAACAGCACCGGTAACAGCGCAGGTGAGACCCATTTCTATGACAAGACCATCTTGCCGCCGCATGCCACCGGCTATCTGCTCACAGGCGTGGTCTCGCCGGATTACCAGGACCTGAAGGGCGATGGCATGACAGAGGACGACTTGGGTAACTACACCCGGTTTAACTATACCCGCACGACAGACGCCTATAAGTTCCGCGCTCCTTACAGTGATGCTGTTTTCAATCAGGGCCTGTATGCCAATAACAAAGACCAGAAAGCCAGTTTTATGTATGGCGAGAAGGAAGACTGGTATGTGCATAGTATTGAGAGCAAGAACTACATTGCCGTTTTCTACCTTTCCGAGAGACAGGACGCTATAGGCGCTTCCGCTGAAAATCAGTCCTCAGATGCTGCCGGCAGGTCCCAGGGTGCCAGGTCCTATCGTCTTGACAAGATCCGTTTATATGCCCGCAAGGATCTTAAGGAAAATGCAGGCAGTGCCGTGCCGCTCAAGACCGTACACTTTGAATATACCTATGAGCTCTGTCCCGGGACGCCGAACAGTGCGGCAGCGGGCGGCGGCAAGCTGACGCTTAAACGCCTGTTCTTTACCTATGATCTCTCCGAGAAAGCGGTAATGAATACCTATGAATTCCATTATGCCAATAACCCCGCCTATGGACACCTGGCACATGATGCCTGGGGATATTACAAAGCCGCCGATGCCAATCAGCAATACTTTGGGGCGCCCTTCTCTCTCAATAATGCAGAGTTTCCTTATGTGATCCAGGACAAGACCCTGGCAGACCAGTACTCATCCGCCTGGTGTCTGAATAAGATTGACCTGCCCACCGGGGGGAGCATAGAGATTACGTATGAGTCGGATGACTACGCCTATGTGCAGAATGAGCGTGCTTCCGTCATGCAGGTGCTGGAAGGCGTTAGCAAGGAGCCCAATGAAACTGGCGGCGGCAACGATATGCCCGCAAGCGCTTTTGGAGATGCCTCTTCCCTGTATTTCCACTTTAAGGTGAGAAATGCCCAGGTGGCCGGCGCGCTTGCCACCAGCGGCAGTCCGGCGCTGCTTATCCGCGATCGATACCTGTCTGCCGGTCAGGGCAGGGTAGTGAGGTCGCTTTTTCATAACACTGCTATTTATCTGGCTAAGAACGAGTACCTGGAGCGGCTGAAGAACTATGTAGATATCAACCCCCTGGCCGCGGAGACCTACGTCTATGGCGGAGAACGATATGTGGTGATCCCGGCTCCTTATGTTTCCCTTAAAGACCGGAATGGGCTGCTTAGTCAGCAGGTAAGTCCGCTGACCAAGTCTGCCTGGAATTTTGCGGTGCTGAATATCCCAAGGGCCGTTTATCCGGCCATGAGAACGGATGATAGTTCCACTGTGGAAGAGATCGCCTGGCGGCTATTGGGTATGCTGGAAGAGATCATGGGGTTATTTGTGGGCAGAAATGCCGTGTTCCTTAAGAAGGGATACGGCGTACGGGTGGAGGCCAAGCGCTCATTTATCCGCCTGGTGGAACCTGGCGGCAGGAAACTGGGCGGCGGTTGCCGCGTAAAGCAACTCCTTGTCAAGGATAACTGGGATACCATGTCTGCCAGCGCAGGTACGGAAGAACGGGCTTCCTCCTATGGGCAGACCTATACCTATGAGATGGACGGCGGAGACGGCTGGGGTATGATTAGTAGCGGGGTAGCCCAGTATGAGCCCATGACGGCTGCAGATGAGATCACCCTCCACCGGCCGGAGGCCTTTACCGAGGAGCTGAAACTGGCGCCCAATAACTCGCACTTCAAGGAAGTGCCGGTGGGCGAATCTTTCTTCCCCGCTCCGGTAGTGGGTTATCGAAAAGTAATTGTGAGGGACTATGATGCCGATGCCCTGGCAGATGCTGCCCGAACGGGGAAAGCTTACCTGGCTACCCGCACCGGGCGCGTGGAATATGAGTTCTACACGGCGAAGGATTTCCCTGTTTTCACAGACCGCACACCCATCTATGGCAATCCTTCTTATACGGTTACGAGTGCCGTTTCAGGGGTTGAGGATAATGCGCCCAATAGCAGCCTCACACGTACCGTCCGGCAAGGGAAAGAACACAATGCCCTTACCCTCAGCCAGGGGTTTGTGATAGAGCTCAATGATATGCACGGCAAGCTCCGCAGCCAAACCGTGTATGACCAGGACAATCATATGGTTTCCTCTGTGGCTTATGACTACAAACTGCAGGGAGGTGTGTATAACCCTCATGGAGATAACAAGCTGCTCAACAGGGTAAAAGTGGTAGACCCCAAGGGGTGTATCAGCGAAGCTTACAAGGGGCTTACCGTAGAGGTCTATCACGATGCACGCCGGGGCCATACCTCCACCTCCAGGGCGGCCACGAATTTTAACGCCGGGGCAGACTTTTCTACCAGCATCCCAATGCCATGGCTGAATATCAAGGATGGACGTGTATTTTTCTCGCAGTCCTTCAGTCTGCTGACCACCACCAAGGTCATCTCTAGAAAGGGTGTACTTGAGCGGGTAACTGCTGTGCAGGACGGTTCGCGGGTAGCTACGGAAAACAGGCTGTGGGATTCCGAGACCGGAGATGTGCTGCTCACTCGTGTACAAAACGAGTTTGATGACTGGGTATATGCGCTGACCTTCCCTGCCCACTGGGCTTATGAAGGCATGGGCCCGGCATATAAGAATGTAGGTGCAGACCTCTTCAGTGCTACAGGGGAGGAGATCTCGAACGGGTGGTTGAATATCAGTAATGCAGACAAGTATTTTGTGCCGGGTGATGAACTGATACTCAATACGGAGATTGGAGGGATTACCGGCGCATTTGCTACCTTCTCCAATGGCACGCCTCATACGGTTGTTGAGGTGAATGAATTCCTGTCCGGCACCTGGAAACTGAGATATCACACATTATCTCAAGGTATAAAGGTCTCCACCCTGGTGTTTCATCCGGGTAAGAAGTTTTCGAGAACCAACTGCCCGTCCTTGCGCAAGCGACTGTATGAGGAGGTGTTGTTTGAAGGATGTGTGGAAGCTATCGAATACATGGTGCAGGATCCCTGCGATATATATGATACAGACACCACCAGCCTGGCGGAATCCGTAGACAATGGGGCCAACTTTATGTATCCGGGTTTCATGACCACTTTCCCGTATGTGTTCCCGGATACGCTGCCTCCTGTTAGCCTGTGCCTGAACAGTACGGATGAACTGTGTAATCCCTATACCCTGATAGTTGGCTGCAATAACTGCAATGAGAATAACTGCGATTGTAGTCCGGAATGCGCCACCTATAAAGATAACAATGGCTACGTGCAGACGGGTCTTGTGGCATCCAGGGACTCCAGGGTCTGGGTGCTGGAAGTGCGGCCCGATAAAGTGCGGCTCATGGATAAACAGGGGCACTTGATCGAAGTCTTGGCACAATCCGATCAGATTAGGCACGGCCTCACAGTATTACGCTCTGGCCGGCGGAATCTGCCCGGGTTGCCGGTGGGTAAGGTCAGCATTTTGCAGGAAGACCCTGTGCAGGGGCATCTGTTGGGGATTGATCCCGATAAAGTGTTGAATGCAGCTGCCATAGAGTTTACGGATAGCTGGCAGATATTCTGCTGCGGCACTGCCGGAGAAGATAATCCCGATTGCGTGAACCCCTGTGATAAGGTCAATCCTTACTTCCGTAATCTCCGGGGCAACTGGCGGCAGTGGCGCGACTATACCTACATGGGGCAGCGGAAGCAAACTACCCCTGCGGATATCCGTCATGACGGCACTTTTGTCAGCTATGTCCCCTTCTGGGCATTTGGCCAGCAATGTATTGCCGCAGGATTTGCAGCTACATATACTGAGCCGTGGAAGCTGAATGCCCAGTCTACGCGCATCAACCCCTATGGTGCAGAACTGGAGAACCGGGATGCCCTGGACAGATACGCTGCCGTGCTGTATAGCTTTAACAACACGCTGCCGGTAGCTGTGGCTACCAACTCCCGGTATCGTCAACTGATGTATGAGGGTTTTGAGGAATTCTTGTATGATGACAAGCAGGGAGATTGTGTGCTGCGGCCCCATTTTGACTTTCAGAACCGGATACAGCCCGAGCAACAGTTCTTCCCCGGTTTTGCGGAGATCCCTGGTGATGAGACGCCTTCAGGGGTCTATATCTCTACGCGGAAAGCCCATACCGGTGAGGCGTCATTGCTGATCTTTAATAGTGCCGAAGGCGCCGTGGCTGCACGTGAGGTGGGTAAATGCGATGCTCTGCATGCCAGTAAAGGCAACGTCCGTCCCAAGAACCAGATGGCCGAGTGTGAAGATTGCCTGGGGCTGTTTGCTGTAAAACCTAAAGAGGAGTTTGTGATACAAGCCTGGACAAGCGAGGAGAAATACGCGTCTCCTGCAGGGAATATCTTTTATCCGGATCAGTTCAGTGCATTTATTGAGGTGTCGTTTGTAGATCATAACGGACTATTGCGTTACACCCGGAAATTCAGGCCCTCAGGACATATTATAGATGGCTGGCAACGTATAGAAGGGGCCTTCACCGTACCCGATGACCCGGCTATCCGGGCGGTGTATTTTAAGCTGGGCGGAGACAACCTGGTGACGGATAGCGCTAACCCGCGCTATGGTATCTATTTTGATGATCTGCGTATAGCGCCCTATGATGCCGGAGTAAAGTCTTTTGTGTATGAACCCAATACCCTGCGGCTGAAAGCCGAGCTGGATAACCGCAACTATGCCGTATTCTATGACTATGATGAAGAGGGGATGGTCGTGAGGGTCCGCCGCGAAACAGAGCGCGGGATCTTTACGGTGCAGGAAAGTCGTAACAATCTTTTCAAGCGGGACTAAGGCATGGCTGCAGGTATCAAAAAAATATATGTATGCCTGTTGGCTTTGGTGGCTGCAGTCGGCTACCCTGGTCAAAGCCTGGCCAAGAAATTACCCCCTGTGGTGTCTTCGGTACTATCCGGGCAGGCTATCCATGTAGGCGCACAGTTGAATAACCCGGGCATCGGCGCTCTTTCGGGCTATGATTCGCTGCATAGCAATGCCTATGTGCGCCTGTACATCCGCGCCCATCCCGGTGTGTACGTGCAGGATGCCTTTACACAGAAGATAAGGGTGCAGGTGATACCGGATGGCAATGTCGGCCTGGCGCAGGAGATTGATCTGAAAGTTACGTTTGACCCGGCAGGCGTGGGTGAAACACGCGATGAAGATGTATTTCGTGTGCCGGGAGCCAGGTCAATTGCTATCGTCGTACTGGATGATTATGGACAAACCCCGGCAGCCAATGTGGGGCTGGATATCCGTATTGATGATATCGAAGGTTTTAAGGAGACCGGTAAGGTGATTGCCATCCCCTTGGTGGGGATGTACGTCACAGATGTCAGCGTAGTACTGGATACGATAAATGATCGCATTGTTTTTCACTGGGATACCCTGGCAGATCCTGCCGATCTGGTGGGCCTGGAGAGCTATGAGCTGGAATGGATATATGTGAATGACCATGCTTTTGAGCAGGATGAGGATTCTGCTTTTGTGCTGGATGAGCAAGGCAAGCATATTGCGGAAGCCCGTTTCCCTTCGGATGAGACTCCCTACAGCTTTCGGAACAATGCCTCACGCGTGAGGCTGGAAGGCAAAGTATTTGAAATGCCCGGTCTATATGAGCGTGGCTATATCATAGCCAGGGTAAGAAGACTTTGCAAGCTGCAAGCCGGAGATTACCGGTGGTATAAGTACCTGCCCTGGAGCAGCGCAGATACCGGCCGGGTATCCCTCTCCGCTTCGCATGTACTACACGTGCCCGGACACCTGCCGGAAGTGAACTGG
>JAHBTG010000060.1 GCA_019638695.1 Bacteroidota bacterium
CGTCCGGCCTCCGTGAGGGTATTGGCCGGTATGCGGGTCAGGTCCTCCCCGCCGGATCCGCCGGGGATAGGGATCTCGGAGTTGCCCACCCGTATCTGCACAATGTGCTGGACGGAGTAGTTCTCCAGCAAAATAGTATCCGAGGCACAGATACTGCGGTTGCGGATGCGGAAGGCTGCCTGCGCCGGCATACTCACCACTACGCTTCTGCTGTCTGTCAGCACGCATCCTTTGCGGGTGCGCACAGTCAGCTTGGCAACGTAACTGCCATAGTTCTGGTACTCATGGCTAGGGCTTCTTTGCTGCGAGGTGATCCCATCTCCAAATTCCCAGAAGACCAGGTCCAGCGTATCCCGAGGGTCATTGATACCTGCCGAAAAGGTCACCGTCAGGGGTACCCGGCATTTGCTGGTGATATCAGCTGCCATATTGAGCTGAGTGGGGTAAATGACAGATATATGGGTATCTGCCATACAGCTTCCGTTGCGGGTAACCAGCCCTACCGAATAAGGTCCGGGGCCGTCAAAGGTGAAGGTGGGGACTTTTTCGGTGCTGGTCCTGCCGTCGGGCAATGTCCACAGGTAGCTGTCAAACGTGGTATCTGCCGGCATAAAGGTGGCATCCAGGGGCTCCCTGCAATCTATCTGGGGAGATGCGGAGAAAAGAGCACGCGGTTTCTTGACTATCCGCAGGTCCTTTTCCAGGCGGAGGGAACAACCGTTCACATACCGTACATCTGCCGTAACCCGGTAAGTACCTGCACTGCGGTAGGTATGCGCCGCCGGATTATCCACTCCGCTAAAGCCATCGCCGAAATCCCAGGTTACGGATGCTATGGCGTCGTTCTGTGGCACGGAGAGTGCAGCCTGACTACCGGCACAGGGGGACACTGCAGGGGTGACTATGCTGTCTGCCGTGGAGCCCAGTATCTGTATATAGCGGGGTTTGACCAGGGTATCTCTGCAACCGGTACCCCGGATACTGATGAGCCGTACGGTATAGTTGCCCGGCTCGGTATAGGTATGCGGACCGGGGTTGGCAGAAGTGCTGGTAGTACCGTCCCCAAAATCCCAGGCAAACTGGAGGCCTCCCATTCCGGGAGTCTGGTTAGTAAAGGTGACGGTATGCGGCGCGTTGCAGCCAAAAGCGGGGGTGGCGGTGAATGCAGGCGGCGTAGCGCCCGTTACCTGCAGCACGCCGGGCAGACTGGCCCCTTGCCGGCAGCCGTTGGCATCCTCCACGGTCAGGATAACCGAATAGGCGCCCGCCGAGGGATAGGCATAGGTTACTTGCCTGCCCGTGCGCACCACCCCGTTGCCCATATCCCATTCCCATTTGACCAGCGGACTGCCGCCGGGGGCCAATACAGACTGGTCTGTGAAAAGGAAAGGCTGCCCCAGGCATACCTGGGCGACGTTGGCGCTTCCTCCTACAGTGGGTTTTTCATAGACGTTTACATAGGCAGTACGGGTAATACTATGGATCTGTGCGCCGTTTTGCACGGTTAGCCGCACAGTGTAAGTACCAGAACCGGGATAGATGGCGCTGGGGTTGCGTTCTGTGCTGGTATTGCCATTGCCAAAGTCCCATAGCCATGAGGTGGGGTTGCCCGTGGACTGATCCTGGAAAGAAACCAGTAAAGGCGCACAGCCTTGAGAGGCGCTGCTTTGGAAATTTGCCGTAAGCTGCGCCAGTACCTGTGTGCCCGGTAGCAAACACAGCATCAGTATCCGCCATATAATACCGGCAGCCCGTATCCCTTGAAGATGCTTCATCGGGGCAGGTAATTGAATGTAGCGGTGTGAATACCTTCGGGAGAAGAGGCCACTATCCTGTAAATGCCCGGCGCCAGGTGCAGGGGCGCCAGGTGTACCCGGTGAAATCCGGGCTGAGCTGTGGTGAACGTATGGACCAGTTGCCCGGCCCCGTTCAGTACCTGCACTTGCGTGCGGGCTGCCAGTCCCCGGAGGGTCAACTCATCGGCGGTGGGATTGGGGTATAGATACAGGCTTGGAGGATGCTGCCGGTCTGCGGTGGTTCTGCTCACGGTTTGTTGCTCAGACACCTCCTGCACCTTCACATTGTCCAGGTAGATATTGTTGCCATATCCGTTCTTCCAGGTGAACTTCCATACCACGGCTTGCGCGCTCCCCGGCTCCAGGTAGAAGTAACGGGTTTGCCAGGCGTGTGAGGGTACAGAGGGTCCCAGGCGGGTTTGCCTGGGTGCCGTAGTCTCCAGGTGCCTGCTGCCCAGGCTGCTGACCATCTGCCAGCTATTTCCACAGTCGGTACTGGCATAGACCATCAGGGAATCCCTGTAGAGATAAGGCGCCTCGTTCATAAAGGTGCTGTTGGGTGCATAGGCCATATCCACTGCCAGCTCCAGGTAGGTTTTTTCAGCGGTATACTGCACGGGAGGCAGGAGCAGGTGGTCCAGCTGGTCTATGCGATGATAGTCAAAGGCATCCAGGGTAACGCTGTTGGCACTGCCGCCGGCGCCGCCAAACGGAGATTGCCGGAAGGTTTGCTGCTGCATCTTGCCCGCATCCGGGTTGATCACCTGCCAGCCTGCGGGCGGAAAGGTACTGCCCTCAAACTCTTCTGTAAACGGCAAAGCGCGTGTTTGCAGGTTGGCCTGCAGGTAACCTACCCGCTCCAGCGTATCGCTTTCCCCGCTGAGATTGCTCACCACCAGCTTCACGGTATAGCTCCCGGGGTTGGGAAGTACGATGTTGGGGTCTGCCTCCGCGCTGGTGAGGGTAACAGTGGGGCTGCCCCCGGTAATGGTCCATTGATAAGTGGTGGGCCAGCTCAGCGAGTAATCTGTGAGACGTAGGGTGCTGCCTGCACAGGTGTTTTGTTGTTCTGCAAAGAAGATTGCCGTGGATTTACGATACTTGCCGGTGCCGGTGGCCTGCATATTGTTGTCGGTCCATTTGCCGGCATGCTGGGTACTTGCGGAGTTCCACAGCCGTTGCCGCTGCCCGGGCGTAAAGGTGTCCGTGAACTGCTCGTTCAAATAATCCATGTAATTATTGTGCGGATCGGGGCGGTCGGGTTGTTCCACACCTTCGCAGGAGTTCTCGCGGGAGGCATCTGTTTTCGGGGTATCTCGTCCCTGGGCGGGTGTATCGTCCACCAGATCATTGGAAGCATTACAACCAAAATTGAAGGGATGGAGCAGGGAAAGCGCGTGCCCCAGTTCGTGGGTACCCGTTACATTCAGTGCAGAAGCTGCCAGTCCCACAGTGCCCCAGTACCGGTATTCTATCACAGCCCGCAGAGCACTGGCATATCCGGCTACGCTTTCATTGCCGTCCGGCCCGGTGATCTTATGTACAATGTATACATTGTAGTATTTGTTCCTGTCCCAGTCCAGGTGCTGGAAGTTATCCGTCCCCACCGTGATACTGACCTCATCGGGCAGCGCATGGTATACCACACCTGTGGTAGCCAGGCCGTTGGGGTCTTTACAGGCCAGCTGAAACTCTATGCGGGTATCTGCCCCGGCCCCTTTGCCGGTGGTGCCCGGGATACACCGGAAGTTCTTATCCAGTGTGGGAAACTCACTGGCTACCTGCTCGTAGCTGATGGAGTCATTGGGAGCAGGGAAATCGTCTTCGCCATTATGAACGACATGCACCACCACAGGAATGATGGCATGGTCTATGACAGCACCGGATTTGCCTGGCAGTATTTCTGTACGGGCGTTTGCCGCAGGCAGGTACCGGTGGCCGCATACCTGGCCATTCACGTAAATATATCCGACACAGAAACATACAAGCAGGCAAATACGGTAACGAAACATTTGTTTTTAAAGCAGGGAAAAATGTAAGAGAATCTTTAGCTATTTCTATCAGAATACAGCTTTTTACAAAGATACTTCTTTTAATATAGGTTCTTTTTCCCATACCGGGCAAACCGGACTAATGGTATAAATTGAAGGGTAAACCGGAGCCCTGGCTCTGCTGAACAGTATGTAAAAAAATAGGCCGGTGTAAAACCCGGGCACGTTTGGGGATAATCCTGGCACCTGCGTGCCGTAAATTGCAGGCATGGCCAAAAGTAGTAGTTCGGAAACGCCCCTGATGAAGCAGTACAATGCCGTGAAGGCAAAGTACCCGGGCGCACTGTTACTCTTCCGTGTGGGGGATTTCTATGAGACCTTTGGAGAAGATGCCATTACCGCCAGCCGCATTTTGGGGATCACGCTCACCAAACGCAATAACGGCGCCGCAGGCCATATAGAGCTGGCAGGTTTTCCCCATCATTCGCTGGATACCTATGTGCCCCGCCTGGTGCGTGCCGGTCAGCGCGTGGCCGTGTGCGACCAGCTGGAAGACCCCAAACTGGCCAAAGGTATTGTCAAGCGTGGCGTGACCGAGATGCTGAGCCCGGGCGTGGCGCTCAATGACAAGATACTGGACCACCAGAGCAATAACTTCCTGGCGGCAGCTTATATCCCGCAACCCGGACAACTGGCGGCAGCCTTTGTAGACCTGTCCACCGGGGACTTCTTCTGCCTGAGCGGGGAGACCTCGCGGGTGGAGAAGCTCCTGTGGAACCTCCGTCCCAGCGAACTGGTGCTGCCCCGCAAGGATATACGCACCCTCCGGGCATTGCTGGGGGATGATTTCTATACTTTTCGCCTGGAAGACTGGGTCTTTGAGCCGGAGTATGCGCATAAGCAACTGCTGGACCACTTCCGGGTGCAAACACTCAAGGGTTTTGGCCTGGACGAAGATCCCCAGGGCGCCACGGCTGCCGGAGTCTTGCTGCACTACCTCCATGAGATGGAGCAGCGCAACCTGTCCCATATCACGCAGGTATACCCCTTCTCAGATAGTGGATTTGCTACGATAGACCGCTTTTCCCTGCGCAACCTGGAACTGCTACAGCCCCTGCATGCCGATGGCCGCAGTTTTTTCCAGACCATTAACCAGACCGCAACGCCCATGGGTGCGCGGTTGCTCAAGCGCTGGATCGCTTTCCCCTTGCTGGAACCCGCCCGCATCCAGGAACGGCAGGCACGGGTGGCTGCGCTGCTGCACCCTCCCAAAGAAGGGATGCAGCTTGCCGACCTCCTCAAGAACATGCCCGACCTTGAGCGGCTGCTGGCCAAACTGGCCACCCGCCGCCTCAATCCCCGCGAGGCCGTTTCCCTGCGGGAGGCGATTGTTTTACTGAAGCCCCTGGCGGCAGTGCTGGTGGCAGCACCCGCTTTCGACACCCTGCTACAGGCCCTCCCCAACCCGCTCCCTGCGCTGGAACTGCTCCAGTCCCGCTTGCAGGAAGAGTGCCCGGCGCAACTCTCCCAAGGGGAGGTTATCCGCGCAGGAGTGTCTCCGGAACTGGATGAGCTCCGGCTGCTGCAACAGAATGTAAAGCAGGTGCTGGAGGATATCCGCAACCGCGAGGCACAGCGCACAGGTATCGGTTCACTCAAGATCTCCTACAACAAGGTCTTCGGGTATTATATCGAGATCACCCATTCCCACCGCGAAAAAGTACCGGGGGACTATATCCGCAAACAGACGCTTACCAATGCCGAACGCTATATCACACCCGAACTCAAGGAGCTGGAAGACAAGATCCTCACGGCAGAATCGCGCATAGGTGAGCTGGAACAACGGCTTTATATGGAACTGCTGGAGGCCCTGCAGGCACATATCCCCGCCTTGCAGCAATGGGCGCAGGCCGTGGCACAGGCAGATGTGCTGCACGGCTTTGCACGGCTAGCCAGGGAGCGCCACTACGTGTGCCCGCAGGTCAATGACGGGCTTACGCTGGCGATTACAGAAGGTCGCCACCCGGTTATCGAAACCTTGCTGCCACCGGACCAGCCCTATGTGCCCAATGACGTGCTGCTGGATGCGGCACAGCAGATACTGGTCATTACCGGGCCTAATATGGCGGGCAAGAGCGCCTTGCTGCGCCAGACGGCGCTCATTACCCTCATGGCGCAGATGGGCAGCTATGTACCCGCCCGCGAGGCCGTGATAGGAGTGGCAGACCGCATTTATACCCGCGTGGGCGCTTCTGATAACCTCAGTGCAGGAGAAAGCACCTTTATGGTGGAAATGACCGAGACTGCCCGTATCCTGAACGGCTGCACGCCCCGTAGCCTGATCCTGATGGACGAGGTGGGCCGCGGTACCAGCACCTACGACGGCGTGTCCATAGCCTGGGCGCTGGTGGAATATCTGCACGCTAATCCCCAGCGGGCGGCCCGCACGCTGTTTGCCACGCACTACCATGAGCTGGCCGAACTGGCCGAGCAACTGCCCCGCGTGCGTAACTATAATGTGAGTGTGCGGGAAGTGGAGGGCAAGATCATCTTCCTCCGCAAACTGCAGCCGGGGCACTGCGAACACAGCTTTGGCATCCAGGTGGCGCAGATGGCAGGCATGCCCCCCGTGGTGGTCAACCGTGCCCGCGAACTGCTGGCCCGCTTTGAAGAAACCCATACCCTGCAAACACCCGGCGCCGAGACCCTGCGGGCGGCCGCCGCACCGAGCCTGCAGCTGCGGATGTTCGAACAGCCGGATGCGGTCTCTCTGCGCGTCAGCGAACTGCTGGAAAGCGTGGATCCCGACCGCATGTCTCCTATAGAAGCGCTACTCAAGCTGCATGAATTAAAGCAAATGGTGCAGCAGGACGGCCTGCCATCCTAAATCGTTACCCGGCTTCCACGGGCATATGCACATAGAGAATATTCTATTTGGCTTTTATAGGAAATCGTTATTAATTTGAGGCGAAAATTGCCTTTATCATGCAAAAAACAGTAGCTTTTCTTATTCTTCTGTGGGGATGGAATATCATAGGTTATGCCCAGACTATTTATGAAGGTAAATATACTTGCCTGGGGTTTTCCATAGATATCCCTAAGACGTGGGATGCCTACGGGATCTATGAAAATGATATGACAGGATTGTACGCTATATCTGACCTGGAAGAAGATGGAATTATCTATTTGCAAAAAACTATTGTAGGGTATGCCAACCTTATATCGGACGAAGATATTGTGATAGAAAAACCCTTTGAGCGCAATAAAACCCTTGAGAAAAAGTGGGATGCTTACCGCAGTTATTACAGGTCAGGTGTCTTTAAAAGAAAGGACGGACAGGAGTATTGCATGCAGGAATACACTTTGTATCTTTATAAGAACAGTGGTGTAGCTTTCAAAGTTATCTGCCTGTTTAAAAAAGACCAGCGCGATAAATATGATGATCTTATTAAAAAGGCTGTAGACTCTGTTCACAAGTTATAATCAAGAAGAGGTTTTCCCACGCCTATATATAAAAAAACAGGCCCTCTGACTATGATAGGCCTGTTTTTTTATATAGAAGGATGCTCTTCTTACTTAGGGTCAAAAACAGATACCTGTTTGGCAATACTGGCAGGAATCTTGTTACGGAAACTATGCCCTTTTCCGGACAAGGAGAAGTTGTTTACTTTTTTGCCGGTTTCCAGGTCATAGATAAGCATATTGGTATCGAAGGAACCTGTGGGGGCAAAAAAATGGTATGCAAACCAGGGGGTCATTAAGCCCCATGTATAGGGCAAGGTAAATACCCAGCCCACTATCAGGGCTCCGGGCCCCACATGAAATACATTGTGGTCATGATAGTAAAATCCTATATAGCGGGTATTATACTTGCGCTGAAATTCGTCCAGTAACTTCTTCTGAGAGGGTTCCAGTATCAGTTTTTGTTGGGAATACTCTTTGAGGTAATCCATCAGCGTACGGTAATCTTCCAGTGCCTGTATGTCATCTGCTTCCAGGTCATTCAGGCTTAGGATCTCTGCAGTATACCCTTGGGTAGCAACATATTTTTTCAGGTGCTCTTCAGCTTTCTGGGTCATTTCGGCACTGGCTTTCATATCCACTCCGCTAGCCTGCCGGTTGTCTGTAATCGTTACCCGGGGGTTTATAAACACCACGCGCTTTACTTCCTTGATAGTGGCCAGGAACGCCTTTCTCTCCTGCTTATCTCGTTCTGTGTACCAGTTCTTTTGTTCTTTGGCAGACAGGCTCTTCCAGTTGCCGGGTTTCTTATACTTATTATATTCAGCCGTTTGCTGCACATACATTTGTTCAAAATCATCGAGAGCAATGAGATCCGTAAGACCATATTTAATCACTGTTTCTGCCGTAGCTTCGGGCATTTCCTTGGGCATATCTTTGGCAAAAGAACTAAATGCCACCTCTTCATTGCCTCCCAGTGCTTTCATCAGATGCTTGCTTGTTCTGAGATACAGGCTATCCCGGGATTGCATCCAGTAGAGGTAGTTTTCCCGCAAGGCAAGCACACAAAGCTCCTTGGGACTCATTTTCTGGAAGAAGAACGTGGCCCTTTGTGGTTCGCCCTGAATCTTCTTGTAGTTGGCCACCACCCTGCGTACGCTGTCCATACTGGCATGCATGGCTATAGTGTAGAGGCTATAGGTTTTGATACGTTGCAGGTAAGGGTCTTCTCCCTGGGTGAGGCCCAGCACATAAGCTGTATAAAAGGCAAAATCATAATAACCTGCCTGCATATATAGATCTGCCATCTCCATGCGGGCCATACTTTGTGCCTGCTGGAAAGCCTCTATGCCCAGCAGGTGGTCCTGGCGTTTCACCAGGCTGTCTGCAGCGGTGAGCGTCTCTGCCATGTATTTGCGTCGGGTGGCGGTATTGGGGTGGGTAGACATCTCATCGTCTGTTTCCTCGTAGGTGCGTATGGTGCGCACCTGCTCCAGCATATAGCTGTCCGGGAGGTTGAGTGTGCCTTGTTCCAGCATGATGTCTGAAAAAGGTATATTCTCAAAATGCAAATGCGTAATGGCCATATTATCGTAGCCCTGGCGTATGCCATCCAGGCTATAGCCTGATTTCAGGAATAATACCAGCCCGCCCTTGTCGGCTTCCTCTTCCTGGCTGCGGTTATAGGCGTGTATCTGTAATACTTTTTCACGAGAACTGCCTATACCGGCAATGGTCTCGCTGGCAGTTTTTACCCGCTCGATACCATGTTTCTTTTTGTAATGCTCAATCTCATGACACAGGATAAAAGCAATCTCGGCTTCGCTTTTGGCGCGTGCCAGTAGTCCCACATTTACCAGCAGCACCCCCTGGTCTGTCGCAAAGGCATTGTAGGCAACATCTCTGGAGATGTATACATGCAATTTGGCCCGCAAGGCAGGATCTTCCTTGAGCAGGTGATCCATTATTTGGTTGATATACCGGCTCATAGGTTCATTGTACAATACCTTACCGCTTTTCAGCAGGTTGTCTACGAAGGTTGCACTTTTCATGATGAACTGACTTTGCTCGCGAATTTTCCGCTTCTTGCCCTTCTTGTCCACGTCCTGATGCAGCAATTCATAGCGTTGAGCCACATTCATACGTACATTTTCGGGTATGGGCGCTTTGGAACGGCTGAGTTCATATCCCGTTTCCTGGGCCATAACCATGCCGCAACACATTCCCCAGATGAGTAAAGAATAGGTTAGATTTTTTTTCATATGCCAAGTATACAGTCATTTGGAAAATTACTACCCACTCCTGTGCAATTTTCAATAGTATTTGATTTCATTACGGCAACAGGTGCTCCATGCCCGGATTCCCTTCTTTTTTCCTAAAGGCATGGATCTGAATCTGAGGACAACCTACGTTCTCATCAGGATATGGGTAATACCCTATACTGATACTGGAAGCCCAGATACTGGGAGCCCAGGAGGAGGAGCAGTGCCAGTATAATGAGCATGAACAGTATTCGCAGGCCATAATACAACCACTGGAGGGGGGTGCGGGCAATCATTCCTTCATCTGCAAACTGGAACAGCCGGGCCGGCAGGTAAACGAGCAGAACCAGCCCCAGGAACGCCAATAGCTCCGTAGCCTCCATATGCAATAGCTGCTGGACCTGTAGGCCCTTTGGCACCGGCAGCAACCCCACTCCATAGACACTCAGGCTGCACATACTCAGGAAGAGGAGGAAACTATACAGCATATAACGCCCGGGAGAAAGTTCCTTTGCAGCAATACCCAGTTGGTCTTTGCTCACAAAGCAAGCCAGGTAAAAAAGCTGTGCTAATCCCCATAGCGCGAGGCAAGTGATCCATACCCCATCCGGCAGGTGCAGTTGCTGCTGAAGCTCCAGGACAGGCAAGCTCCCCAGCACCATTCTTCCCAGACAGAGTATGGCCAGGAACCAATTGCGGTGATGGCCCAGTGAATGAACCGAACGAGCTTGCATTGCGCGCAAATGGCGGGTATAGGGTAGCAGGACACACACATCTGCCATGAGGATAAGGACCATTACCAGGCGTATCACCATGGCGGGCCCCTGCGCCGATCGCTCCAGAACGGAGTAGATCCCGGGTTGGAGCAAGGCCATGAACAGCACAAACAAAATATCCCATACCATCGTAAGGGTATGAGATATGCGGGCAATCTGTTGCGGCATGGATTAGGCTAAGGATGCAGGACAGCCTGTGTGGAACGACCGGCGGCCTCTATTTCCTGCACCACAAAGAGCATTTCCTTGACGCTGCCTACGTTCTTCAGTTGCAATACCAGGCGGTCTCCTTTTTGTTTGAGCTGCGTGCGGGTGCCTTGCTGCTGCACATATCCCAGGATACCCTGGAAGGTAGCGCTCTGATAATAAGGATCCTCCGGGCCAGGATCAAAGGACAGGGAAAGGTTACCAGCCTTGAGGGTAACCTTTTGAAAACGGAGTCGTTGTCCCAATTTGCGCACCCGCACCGTATCCATAAGGGCCAGTGCCGCCGGGGGCAGCAGCCCAAAGCGGTCCTGCAGTTCTTTGGCCAGACTGACAAGGGTATCTTCATCCATAGCTTCGCTGATCTGACGATAGAAGAAGAGGCGCTCCGCCACCTGCGGCACATAGCTGGGCGGCAGCATGACCTCCAGGTCCGTATCCACCTGGCAGTCATTCTCGGAGGTATTGGCCAGGTAACCTTCCTCAGTGAGGCCCTGGCTGGCTTTCAGTTCCTGTATGGCTTCATCCAGGATCTTGTGGTAGACGTCATACCCCACATCGGCAATAAAGCCGCTCTGTTCGCTGCCCAGGATATCGCCTGCCCCGCGGATATCCAGGTCCCGCATGGCGATCTGTATACCGCTGCCCAGGTCGGAGAACTCCTGTATGGCCTGCAGGCGCTTGCGGGAATCGGTGGGCAATACGGAGAGGGGCGGCGCCAGCAGGTAGGCATAAGCCTTGCGGTTAGAGCGCCCCACCCTACCCCGCATCTGGTGCAGGTCACTCAATCCATAACTGTGTGCCTGGTTAATGATGATGGTATTGGCATTGGGGATGTCCAGCCCGCTTTCCACGATAGTGGTGCTTACCAGCACATCATACTCGCGGTTCATAAACCGCAGGAGCATATTTTCCATCTCGTCCCCCTCCATCTGGCCGTGCGCGGTGGTGATGCGGGCATCCGGCACCAGGTCTTTGATCAGGGCCGCCTGGTCCTGCAGGTCTTTAATTCGGTTATGAATAAAGAAAACCTGTCCGCCCCGGCGCAGTTCATAAGCAATGGCATCGCGCAGCAGCTCTTTACTGAAGGTGGTGACCACCGTCTCCACCGGTTGCCGGTTGGGCGGGGGCGTAGAAATGACACTCAGGTCGCGGATACCCAGCAGGCTGAATTGCAGCGTGCGGGGAATGGGCGTGGCAGTAAGGGTGAGCGTATCCACGGTTTCGCGGAGCAGTCTCAGCTTTTCCTTGGCTGCTACGCCAAACTTATGTTCTTCATCTATGACCAGCAGCCCCAGGTCTTTGAACTTCACTTCCTTGCCCAGCAGCTTGTGCGTACCAATGATGATATCCAGCTTGCCTTGTGCCAGTTTCTCCAGGATCATTTTTTGCTCCCCGGCTGTGCGCATGCGGGTGAGAAAATCTACCGAAACGGGAAAGTCTGCCATGCGGTCTGCAAAGGTGTTGCAGTGCTGCAGGGCCAATATGGTGGTAGGCACCAGCACCGCCACCTGCTTGCCGTCTGTCACTGCCTTGAAGGCTGCGCGCACGGCCACTTCTGTCTTGCCAAAGCCCACATCTCCGCAAACCAGCCGGTCCATGGGAGTAGTGCTTTCCATATCCTGCTTCACCTCCAGGGTAGCACGTTCCTGGTCAGGGGTGTCTTCATACAGGAAACTGGCCTCCAGTTCGTTTTGTAGATAACTATCCGAACTAAATATGAATCCTTTGGCAGCTTTACGTTTGGCATAGAGGGCTACCAAGTTGAAAGCCAGCTCTTTCACGCGGCTTTTGACCTTGGCTTTGGTGCGGGACCATTCCTGGGTACCCAGCTTGTTCAGCTTGGGACTGTGCCCTTCTTTGCCGGTATAGCGGGATATCTTGTAGAGCGCGTTGACGTTGACATAAATCACATCATCGTCCTTGAAGAAGATCTTGACCGCTTCCTGCGTATGGTTTCCCACCTTCAGGGTCTCCAGCCCGCCAAAGCGGCCAATGCCATGATTGATGTGCGTGATATAGTCGCCCGGCTGCATTTGCATCAGCTCACGAAGCGTCAGGTGCCCGCTTTGTTTGGCCAGGGTGCGGGACTTGAAGCGGTGGTAGCGCTCAAATATCTGGTGGTCTGTATAGCAGCTGACACACAGCTCGCTGTCCTCAAACCCCCCGGAAAGGGCCGCCCGCACGGGGATATACGTGAGCTGGGGTTCCAGCTGCTGCAATATTTCGCGCAGGCGCCTGTGCTGGCTTTCACTGTCGCAAAAAAGATATTGTTGCCAGCCCGCCTGCTGGCGGCTCATCATGTGCTGGGCAAGCAGTTCAAATTTCTTTTTGAACAACGGCTGGGGGCTGCCTTGCAGGGAAAAGTCCGGGGAGGACTGGCCGCTGCCGCCAATCTCGGTATCTATTACCTGGAACCGCCGGAGCTCTTCCAGCAGAAGTTCCCCGCTATAGTATAGTTTCTCCGGGGCAGATTGTACCGTGCTGCCGCCGGTATCCTGCTGCAGCTTCTCAAAGTGCTTATGGGCTTTCTCGGTAAAGCGCATTAGATCCTGCGCCGCAAACTCCGGGCTGCGGACCAGCCACAGAGTTTCGGGATGCACGTATTGCAGGAAGCTGATCCGTGCCTCTTCCACCTTGTGATGGCGGAAGTCCGGGATCAGGCTGACAGCCCCCACCGTGCGGGTAGAAAGCTGGCTGCCGGCGTCAAACTCGCGGATACTTTCCACCGTGTCTCCCAGGAACTCCAGCCGGTAAGGCATGTCGTGGCTAAAAGAAAACACATCCAGGATACCTCCCCGCAGTGCAAACTGCCCGGGCTGGCTGGCAAATATCGCCTGCTCATAGCCATAGTCTTCCAGCACCTCCACCAGCAGATCCATACCGAGAGATTCGTCCACCCGCACATCCAGGGTGTGGGTAATAAGCGTGGTACGGTTAATTACCCGCTCAAACAAAGCCTCGGGATAAGTAACCACCACCAGTTCTCCCGGCGCCAGCCGGCTGATGAGGTTGAGGGTTTCGCCTCTTTGCAGCACATTGGCATTGTCTATACTGCTCAGCTCATAGGGCCGTTTGTTAGCTGCCGGGAAGAGTGCCACCTGCACATCAGGTAACAGCACCTCCAAGTCATTCAGCATAAAGCCTGCGGCTTCCCGGTCTTGCTCCATGAGAATGAGATGCCTGTGCAACTGCTGCTGCAGTGCGGCGGCGGCCACCGCCTGCAGGCTGCCGGTAGCGCCTTTCAGGGCATAACGGCACGGTTGGCAGTCCTGCAGTTGCTGTGCCAGCTGCCGCAGACCGGCATGCTGCAGATAAGGTTCCAGAAGCTTGGAGGAATTCAGCGGCTCAAAAATTAAAGTGTGGGAAATCACTGCAAAAATAGCGTTGTGACTTAAACAAATCTGTACCCGGTTGCGTTTTCAGAGAAAGTGCCTTTGGCAGGATTTTTGTATAAAGTATCGTATCTTCGTATTGTAATCAGTATCATCCTATGAAAAGAATAGCCGCCTGCTTCCTGTTTATACTTATGGCAAGTCCGCTTTTCGCACAGATCACCTTCTTTGAAGGGAGCTGGAGCGAGGTGATGGCCAAAGCCAAGCAGGAAAATAAGCCCGTGATGGTGGATTTCTGGGCGCCCTGGTGTGGCCCTTGCCGCATGATGAACAACAATACCTTTAAAGACAGTCAGGTAGGCGAAGTGATGAACGGCAACTTTATTGCCTACAAGATGAATACGGACGAAGGAGAGGGGCGCCAGAAAGGGCAGCAGTATAATGTTAATGGCATTCCCTGCTTCGTATTCTTTGGTCCCGACGGCAAGGAGATCCACCGCGCCGTGGGGTATCATACCAAAGACCAGTTCATTCCCGTGCTCAATACCGTGATGCAGAAGATGGGCAAATCCATGGGAAACGCCCGGCCCGCCTCAGGAGAAGCCAAGCCTAAGACCAGCACCTACCCCGAACTGAAAGCACAGCAGATGCAGTTCTTTGCCGAAACTACCCTGGGAGGAGAGGCAATGACAGCCATGCTCAATGATGCGTATAACCTGGGCCGCAGCCACAACGAATTTGAGCTGGACGCCTTAAAAAAAAAGTAGCCCGCATGCCGGGTAACGCGCCGCTCTACTGGATGGACGTGTGGTACCTGGTAGGCGGTGGAAATGCTGCCCAGGCCGCCCGGCTGGCAGATTCCCTGGGCGCCTCAGAAAACCTGAATGCCGAACAGCTGGAACTGCTGGCATGGTTCTTCAAGGATCATATGGGGGAGACCCGTGCCCCCATGCGCTGGATAAATGAGTCCCTGCGCAAAAGAACCACTGCCGACCGCCTGAACACCAAGGCCTACCTGCGTCTGCTGGCCCACCAACCCAAAGAAGCCGAAGAGATCGCCCGACTGGCGGTGAAACAAGCCAAAGCAGATGGCGAGGACCTTACCCTCCACGAAGCATTATTGCAGGAGATCAGGAAGTAATGTTTATAGCAGTTGTAATACACAGGCTATTTTTCTGATAAAAATGCATACAAACAAAAAATAGCAGACACCCTGAAAAACAAGATGGGTAATTTTTAGCTTTGCATCAATCTTTCATTATAATCCCTTTTGGTTTTGAACCGCTTATCTGATACCCCCCTTTCCGGACGCTTTGGCGGGCTGGGCGTAGCGCTGATCACTCCTTTTACGGCTGACGGCGCCGTAGACGTGGCCGCCCTCAAACGCCTGACCCACTCCCAAATCGACGGCGGAGTGGATTACCTGGTACCTATGGGCACTACCGCAGAATCCGCCACCCTCACTGCAGGGGAATTGCAGCAGGCGGTGGAAGTGATCCTGGAAGAGAATGCCGGTCAGTTGCCGGTGCTCCTGGGCTGCGGCGGGAATGATACGCTGGCGGTAGCCCAAAAGCTCACAGAATATACCCGTAAATGGCCTGTCGATGGCTTCCTGAGCGTAAGTCCCTACTACAACCGTCCTACCCAGGAAGGTATCTACCAGCACTACAAGTACCTGCTGGACTATACCGATAAACCCTTTGTCATTTACAATGTGCCACCCCGCACCGGCAGCAACATGACTGCCGAGACCACCCTTCGGCTGGCCCATGATTTTCCCCGCATCGTGGCAGTGAAAGAAGCCAGCGGCAGCCTGGAACAGAGTATGGATATCCTGCAGCACAAACCGGAGGGTTTTTCCGTCCTTTCCGGGGACGACCTGCTGGCTTTTCCCGGGATAGCGCTGGGCTTCGACGGGCTCATCTCCGTCATTGGCAATGCACTGCCCACCCATACCAGCCGCCTGGTACACCTGGCGCTTTCCCAGGACATGGCGGGCGCACGTATCCTGCACAGCCAGCTGAAACCACTGATGCAGTTGATCTTCCGCGAAGGAAACCCGGCGGGGGTCAAGGCGTTGCTCGAATGTCTCCGCATAACAGGACCCCAGGTGCGTTTACCCCTGGTGGCCGCCAGCAGCCGCTTACGACAGGATCTTGAGGCGGCACTGGCAGCGCTGCCCCAGCTGCAACCGGCATAATCTACTAAGGAGTTCTCCCCTACCCCGTCCTGCCGAATTTATTTCGGCATCTTGGGCACAGCACTGTGCGCGCCGCGCTGCCCCCCCTGTGCGTCAATCCTGGGCGCAGCGAAGGATCTCTGCTCTGGCGGAATATCCCTCCCCAACCCCTCCCGCGGGGAGGGGAGCCACGCCCACGAGCTCTCCCCCTGCGGGAAAGAACGGCCTAAGCGAAAAGGGCGAACCCGCGGGAGCGGCCGGCCGGCGAATCGCCCAAAACACTGTCTGAGCCCCCATAAGGG
>JAHBTG010000061.1 GCA_019638695.1 Bacteroidota bacterium
GCCGTTGGTTCAGGAAGCTCACCTGCAGGTGAAAGGCCCAGCGCTGCATGTCCTGGTAGAAATCCGATATATAGGGATTGGTTTCCGGGTCCTCATAGTGAGCCTGGAAGTTCAGGTGCTTGGCCAGCAAGCCTGCCAGGGTAGTTTTCCCCGATCCTATATTTCCGGCAATGGCTATGTGCATGGGTGCGCTGAAATTGGGGGAGCGTGTCTCAAAACTGCTGAGATTTTCTGACTATTCCAATGCTGCCCGGGCCTTTGCCTCACTTTTTGGACAAACGGGTGAGTGGCTGCAGCTTATTTGCGGGCGCTCTTGGCGTGGTCTTCCAGGAACTTGGCCAGGCCGATATCCGTGAGCGGGTGCTGGAACAGTCCCATAAATACTTTATAGGGCAAGGTGACCACGTCTGAACCGGCTTCTGCACATTGTACGATGTGCAGGGTGTGGCGGGTACTGGCTGCCAGGATCTCGCACTCATATTCGTAGTTGTCGAATATCTGGCGGATCTGCTCGATGAGTTGCATGCCATCATGGGCAATGTCATCCAGCCGGCCAATAAAGGGGCTTACATAGCTGGCGCCCGCTTTGGCGGCCAGCAGCGCTTGTATGGGAGAGAAGATGAGCGTGCAGTTGGTGCGGATGCCTTCGTCCGCCAGGGTGCTGATGGCGCGCACACCTTCTTTGATGAAAGGCACCTTTACCACGATATTGGAGTGCAGCTTGGCCAGTGCACGACCTTCCTTGAGCATGCCTTCGTAGTCCGTGGCAATCACTTCTGCACTGATGTCTCCGTCTACCAGTTCGCAAATGGTTTGGTAATGCTTGTTCACATCTGTGATACCTTCCTTGGCCATTAAAGAAGGGTTGGTGGTCACCCCATCCAGCAAGCCAAAGCTCTGGGCGTCTTTTATCTCGGCAAGATTGGCCGTATCCAGGAAAAATTTCATGACAGTGGAGAAATCAGGGAAAGGGTAGGGTAGCCAGTAGAACAGCGGGGGGGTACCCCCAAAATAAAAAAACGCAAGGAATGTATCGCGCCGATCAACCTTCGACCACTGCTTCCTTCCGGACCTGATGGAGTTAGAAAGGATCTTGCCGTACATCCTTGCGAGGTGCAAAGATACACGTTTGTGTTCATAGTGCAAGTCTTGCCCGGAACAATGCACAGATTTTTAGCGCCCGGTGGTTATGCCGTCTTGGTATAGCCCCTTTTCATGCGATTTAATGCAATTCTTAGCTCATGCCTCCATCTATGAGGATCACCTGGCCGGTGATGTAGGCGCTCCAGTCGCTGCCCAGGAAGGTGCAGAGCCGGGCTACTTCCTGCGGAGTGCCGGCCCGTTTCATGGGAATGTTCTCCAGCCACTTGGCCAGCTCTGCCTGGGGTATCTGTTCTGTCATTTCCGTGGCAATGAAGCCCGGCGCCACGGCATTGCAGCGGATGTTGCGGCTGGCCAGTTCTTTGGCAATACTCTTGGTAAAGCCCAGGATGCCCGCTTTGCTGGCGGCATAGTTGGCCTGGCCGGCGTTGCCGTTCACACCCACTACCGAGCTCATATTGATGATGCTGCCGGTGCGGGCTTTCATCATGGGTTTGGCCACAGCCTTGGTGTAATTGAACACGCTCTTCAGGTTCTTGTCCAGTACCTCATCCCACTGGTCTTCTCCCATGCGCAGCAGGAGATTGTCTCGTGTGATACCGGCATTGTTGATGAGCACGTCCAGCGTGCCGAATTTCTCTACCACGGCGTCTGCCACTTCCTGCGCGCGTGCAAAGTCGGCGGCATCGGCCTGGAAGGAAATGGCCTGCACACCGGCTTGGGCCAGTTGGGTTTCCAGTTCCTGGGCTTTTGCAGTGCTCCCGGCATAGGTAAAGGCTACCCGGGCGCCCTGTGCGGCGCATTCGTGTACGATGGCTTCGCCTATGCCGCGGGTGCCACCTGTGATGAGGACGGTTTTGCCCTGGAGAAGTTTTTCGCTCATAACTAAACGGAATATAATAGTTGGATTTCAGGATCTAGATTGGGGCAAACATACAAAAAACACCTCGGGCCAGAGGTGTTGGGTTCGTGTGACAAGGTATAAAGTAAGGCCCGCAGCTATTTCATCATGGCTGCATAACGGGTGGAGAACTCCTTTTTGATGTGTTTCATAAAGGCCTCCTCCTGCGCATTCACATCTCCCACTTCCATAATGATGTCCATTACTTCAATGACTTCCATAATATGGTTCTCATCGGCTTCGCCGGACTGCACGAATTTGTCAAAATAAGAAAGACCCACATCCGCATACTTCATGGGTTCCCAGCTGGCATAGTCGCTATCGCCTTTCATGCTGCGGGTATGTTCTATAATGCGTTCATGGTTGCCGGGCAGCCCGTTCCGCATTTTGTAAATCAGCGTTTCTATCTTTTTCTCCTGGGTTTCCGACAAGCCGTCATCTGCCTTGATCAGCCCTCTGAAAAAATGGCCGAGCGCCGCATTTGCGTAGCCTTCCGGGGTTTCTTCTACAGTAATCATGCGCAAGCAGATTTATAGGCTTTGTGTGGTGTCTTCAAAACAAAAGTAAACAATGCGGCAATTCGTGCATGCACATACTTGCAGATTGCGGATAAAAATATGTGGAAAAATGCCCGTTTTTTTAGCGTATAGGATTGAATACGCTCACTACGTAGGCATAGTTACGGGTTTGGTTGTCCTTGCGCACTCCGTTGATGGAGACCTGGTATTTGATGAGCCCGCCGGGAGGCGGCAGGGGTAAATTGGCAATATCCCAGGTGACGGTAGCATCCCCAAAGTTGGGGTTGATAAAGTTCTTTTGCAGGACCACCGGGGACGAGCCCGCGGGGCCGCTCATCTCAATGGTGCAGGTGGAGAAATCCGCGCCGGGCTGGGAGAAACTCCACCGGCTGGGCACCAGGGGGCTGGGAATAAAGCGTGCAGGGGGCCAGGCCACATAATCCGGTAGCCCTGGTTTATCCTGGTAATGATCTGCTGTGCATAACAGGGTATACCGGTCATTGCCTCCCACACCAAATTGTGTGGCGCGGGTATACAATATCCAGCGCCTGTTGGCGCAGGCAGTGTTGCCGGCGCCGGTGTCCTGCATCCAGAAGTCTATGGCCTCTGTTCCTTTGGCACTGCCAGACAAACGACAACGCTGCGCAGCACTGTCTGCCGCTGCCGTATAGCACTGCCAGGTACTGGGGGGATTGCTGCTGGCACTGTTATTGGCCTGGAACATGAGCGCTGCGGCCTGTATAGAGGCATTGGCCTCTGCATTCAGGGTAATCATGTCCAGCCCGCAAAGACGGCGGTAATAGTTTACCCGTTGCAACAGCGTGTCCTGCATGCCGGTGCTCACGGTGCCGGGCGTGCAGGCGCCCACGTTTTCACCTGTTACCTGATAGGTATTGCGGTGCCAGCCCAGGTAATTATCTGTGTAATCTGCCAGCGCATCATTGAGCTGGCGGGTGTCATCTTCAACAGGATGAGGCAGATCCTGGTTGGCATTTTTCTCCGGGGTGCAAGCCCCCAGCAACCATAGGGCAAAGAATGTACTGACCAGCGATGGGAATTTATTCATGCAGAACACGGGATGTCTAGCACAAAAGTACTGCCTTTCCCTGGTTTGCTTTCAATACTGAACTGACCACCCAGCAGATGCGCTTTGGTTGCAATATCTGACAGGTCATTGCTTGGACTTTGCGTGGAGAGTATGGCGCCGGGATCAAATCCCACCCCGTTGTCTGCCACCACCAGCCGCAATAGGTGAGGCTCCGGATTGTAGATGTGCAGGGTTATTTCCGTGGCCTGGCTATGCTGCAAGGCATTCTGCAGTATGGACTGGATGGCCCGGTAAGCGGTTTGGGCGAGCAGGGAAGACGAGGACCCCCGGGTGGCAAAAGACTGATACAGAATACGAGGGGAGTGCCGCTGCGTGGTCAGGGTATTGACCAGCATGGCTATTGCCTTGAACAGGTCAAAGTCTTCCAGTGCGGGGGGAACTATGCGTTTGCTCAGGCTGCGCACGTGGTTGATGGCGGTGTCTAGCAGGAGCAGGGTATGGTTCTTTTCATGTCCCTGGTTGACCAGGTCCAGCCCTTCGAGGTTCATACGTGCTGCGGTGAGCAGTGGCGCCAGCTCTTCCAGCAGCTCTTCACTGATACGCTTGCGTTCTTTCTCCTGGGCCGCCAGCAGGTTTTCCCAGGTCCCGTCGCTATTGTCAGTGGAGGTGCAGGCTGCCAGGTAGAGGTCTTCCTCCGGTAGGTATTGTAGTTCCATTCGCATGGGCAAATAGTCTGGAGCCATATGCTTCATATATAACGAGATAACCTGTGGTTGTTGTACTTGTTGTGACTGGAATCGGGTGGTATTGAAGGCCGAATGGTTATCCGGGTGTATCCATTGGTAAATATTCTGGGGGCTATGGTGAGGTATATCCGGTCCTGCATAGTGCAGATGACCCTGCTCGTCGAAGAGGCAGAATAATTGAAGCGGCGCCTGCACGGGCGAGGTATAACGAAACGCCACCTGGGCTGCGTGCCGCAATGCCTGTGGGAGGTCAGACAGGGCAATGGGCGCATCCTGGTGCAGCACATGCCCAAGCGGTTCTGCTGCCCACTCTCCGTCAGAACGTCTGCGTATGGCAAAAACCGGCCGCAGGCTGATCTGGGTTAGCAACCAGCGGGTATGCATATCCACTAACTGGTTGCATAGCAACAGGGCATCTCCTTCGTATAATTGTTGGCCAGAGTCTACGCGCGGTTGCAGGCGGCTATCCAGTTTCAGTTTACTTTGCGGTAGTTGCTCCTTCAGCACCGTAGCCCATTCATGCAGGGAGGCTTGTTCGGGAGCAATGAGGCAGAGTTCCATCGTTAGTAGTCAAGATATTAAATTTCGTCACGAATGCGAATGTATGAAAAACGAGATATTTTGCTATATTAATAGTTTAGATATCTTGAATAATAGTATAAAAATGGGCGAAAAAAGTAGTATGATAGGTATTTGTGCCTAACTAGTTAGGCCTGGGTATAAATGCTGATTTCTTCTAAAATATTGCATTGAAAATGGAGAACGATCGTTATTGGCTGGTAAAAACCGAGCCGGAAGCCTTTAGCTGGCAGCAGCTGGTAAAAGATGGAAAAACCGCCTGGGACGGTGTGCGCAATTACCTGGCCCGTAACCACTTGCAGGCAATGCAGCAGGGAGACCTGGTGCTGGTCTATCACAGCAATACGGGCAAGGAGATCGTGGGGATTGCCCGCGTAATCCGCACGGCATACCCGGATGCTTCTGCCGGAGATGATCCCCGCTGGGTATGCGTGGATCTGGCGCCCGTCTGCGCGCTGAAGCAACCGGTTATCCTGAAGCAAATGAAAGAAATCCCTGCGTTGCATGATTTAATGCTCATTCGCCAGGGCCGATTAAGCGTGATGCCGGTGAGCGAACTGCATTTTCACCTTATTTTGCAGCTGGCAGAAACCCCTCACCCGTGAGCAGTCGCATTCTTTATAACCAGGCCCGCATGGAGATTATGCTCCTGCGCATGGCTCACCAGCTGCTGGAAAATTACCAGGATTTCTCAGATGCCTGCCTGCTGGGCATTCAACCCCGGGGGGTGCTGCTGGGCCGCAGGCTCCATGCGCTGCTCACCCGTTTGTCTCCGCACAAGCCCATAGACTACGGAGAGCTGGACGTTACCTTCCATCGCGATGACTTTCGCCGCTATGAGCACCCCCTGGTGCCCAATAGTACCCATGTAGACTTTATCCTGGAGGGCAAACGGGTGGTGCTGGTAGACGATGTGCTCTATACCGGCCGCACCATTCGGGCCGCACTGGATGCGATGCTGGCCTTTGGCCGCCCCCAGGCTGTGGAGTTGCTGGTGCTGGTAGATCGCAATCATATGCGCCATCTGCCTATTGAGGCCCATTACAGGGGCATTAGCATAGATACCCTGCATAATGAGCGGGTGCGGGTGGAGTGGGAAGAACAGCAGGGACAAGACCTCATTTGCATAGAAGAACTGGAAAATACCCCCTCGCATGCCGGATAACGTCCTTTCGCAGCCTCATCTCCTGGGTATCAAAGGTTTACAGCGTCAAGACCTGGACATGCTCTTTCGCACCACCCGGGAGTTTCGGGTAGTGCTGGACAGGCCTATCAAGAAGGTGCCCAGCCTCCGGGAGATTACCATTGCCAACCTGTTCTTTGAGAACTCCACCCGCACCCGCATTTCTTTTGAACTGGCAGAGAAACGGCTTTCTGCAGATATCATCAATTTCTCGGCCAGCGCCAGTAGCGTGAGCAAAGGCGAAACGCTGCTCGATACCGTCAATAATATCCTGGCCATGAAAGTGGATGTGGTGGTGATGCGTCATCCCAAGCCCGGAGCGCCTCATTTCCTGGCCCGGCACATTCCGGCCACTATTGTCAATGCAGGAGACGGCACTCATGAGCACCCCACCCAGGCGTTGCTGGATTGTTATTCCCTGCAGGAGCGCCTGGGCGACCTGCACGATGCCCGCATTGCCATTGTTGGGGATATCTCGCACAGCCGCGTGGCCCTTTCCAACATCCTGGCCCTGCAGCTGCTGGGGGCCAAAGTGCGGGTATGCGGCCCTCCCACGCTCATTCCCCGCCATATGAAAGACCTGGGTGTGGAAGTGAGTTATGACCTGGATGACACCCTGCGCTGGGCAGATGCGGTGAATATGCTGCGTATTCAGCTGGAGCGGCAGGACATCAAATATTTCCCCAGCCTGCGAGAATACCACCAGACCTTTGGCCTGGACCTCAAACGGCTGGAAGCGCTGGCCAAACCCCTGGTCATTCTGCATCCCGGGCCCATTAACCGCGGGGTGGAGATTACCTCCGAAGTGGCAGACCACCCCCAGGCCATTATTCTGGACCAGGTGCTCAACGGCGTGGCTTCCCGCATGGCGGTGCTGTACCTGCTGGCTGGTAAACCCGCCTCCGCACCGGCAGCCTGAGGGGGTTAGTTTGAACCGGCCCGGCGCCTGAGCGATACTTTAGGAGTATAACCCAATGACAGCCAATACTGGTGGCCAATGATGTTATGCTGGCTGTTGCCGCCGTATACCAGCCCGTCCGTGATCCGGATAGCCATAGGCTGGTACCCCATCTCGGCAAACATCCGGGTGAGCAGCTGGTAGCGGAGGCTGGCGCCTCCCATGACGCCTATGCCGGAAAGATGGAAGTGCGGACGGTTATACTCCACTATGCCCTGTGGAGAAACGATGCCATTGTCGCTGTGGGCAATGGGCGCGCCCACCCCCAGTCTGGCCATGAGCAGGAAGTCGCTGTACCATTTTCCGGGAGTCTTGGGTTGAAACGGGCGTACCACGCTGAGCAGTACCATATTGAGCCCGTCGCTGTGCTCATACTTGGGCATCACATCGGTAATGTTCACCATATGGGTCTGGGTCGTTCCGCCCAGGGTTTCCTCCAACTGCACCGGTTGTCCCTTGTCAATCTTGTATTTGAGATGGTGCAGGGTGCCTTCCAGGTACAGCTTGGGCAGTATGCGGTAGCCGGCACTGAGCTGAAACTGGGGGATGGAGATATCCGTGCTGCCATACGCCTCAAAGTCTGGCTGGTCATGCGCCCCGGCTTTGCGGAAGACCAGGGTGCGGTCATACACCGGTTGCTTCACCCGGATGTCTGTATTCAGGTATTCCGCCCGGTGTACTCCGTAGCTTATGTAGAAGCGGGGTAACTGCGTCCATCCTATACCCGGTGCCAGGATTGCACACATGAACAGCCAATTTTTCATGCGGCAAATATAGCTTCTGGTTTATGGATGGGGCAGCAAGATTATGAGGGCCGCCCGTCGGCCTTCTGCGGCGGTAACTTGGGCCGGGGTATTCCATATGCAGTCAATTGCGTAACTTCGGCCTTTCTTTTTTTCGCCCCTTGTATGCAAGAGAAACTGGCTACAGCCGCAGATATGGAAGTTGCCCGTAAACTGGGCCTTAATGCAGATGAGTATGCGGCCATCTGCGGTCATTTGGGCCGCCAGCCCAACTTTACCGAGCTCAGCGTGTACTCCGTGATGTGGAGTGAGCACTGCAGCTACAAGAACTCTATCCTGTGGCTCAAGAAACTACCCAAGGAAGGCCCCCGGGTACTGGCAGGGGCCGGTGAAGAAAATGCTGGCCTCATGGACCTGGGCGACGGGCTGGCCGTGTGTTTCAAGATAGAAAGCCATAACCACCCCAGTGCTATAGAACCTTACCAGGGTGCTGCCACGGGGGTAGGCGGTATTCACCGCGATATATTTACCATGGGCGCGCGGCCCATCGCTTCTCTGAACAGCCTGCGTTTCGGCAGCCTGGACAAACCCCGCACCCGCCACTTGCTACGCCATGTGGTGCGCGGCATCGGCAACTATGGCAATGCCTTTGGGGTGCCCACTGTGGGCGGCGAGATCTACTTTGACCCCTGTTACCACACCAATCCGCTGGTGAATGCCATGTCGGTAGGCATTGTCCGGCACGGACAAACGGTATCTGCTATTGCCGAAGGCGTGGGCAACCCCGTATTCATCGTAGGCTCCGCCACGGGTAAGGACGGTATTCATGGCGCTACCTTTGCCAGCGCAGATCTCACGGAAAACAGTGCCGAGAGTCTGCCTGCCGTGCAGGTAGGCGACCCGTTCCAGGAAAAACTCCTGCTGGAGGCCACGCTGGAGGTTATCCGGACGGGCGCGGTAGTGGGTATGCAGGATATGGGGGCGGCGGGCATCGCCTGCTCCACCAGTGAGATGAGCGCCAAAGGAGGCGTGGGCATAGACCTCTGGCTGGATAAAGTCCCTACCCGGCAGGCAGATATGCTGCCTTTTGAGCTCTTGCTGAGCGAAAGCCAGGAGCGGATGCTGCTGGTGGCTCATAAGGGACAGGAGCAAAAAGTGCTGGATGTGTTTGAGAAATGGGACCTCCCTTGTGTGAAGATTGGTGTAGTGACCGAAGGCCCCAACATCCGCTACTACTGGCATGATGAACTGGTGGGCGAGATCCCTGCCGCAAGCCTGGTGCTGGGCGGCGGCGCCCCCCGTTATGAGCGGGAAATGAAGGAACCTGCTTATATGGCGCAGGTCCGCGCCTTCGATGCCGGCAGTGTGCAGGATGCCACCCCGGACGAAGTGCCTGCCGTGATCCGTCATTTGCTGGCTACGCCTTCCATTGCCAGCAAACGCTGGGTCACCCGCCAGTATGACAGTACGGTGGGCGCTGCCAACCGCACCCATAACCTGCCCGGCGATGCGGCGCTGGTAAATATCCAGGGCACCGATAAGGGCCTGGCAATGACCACCGATTGCAATAGCCGCTACGTAATGGCTGACCCTGAGCGCGGCTGTGCGCTGGCAGTATCTGAGGCTGCCCGCAACATCGCCTGCAGTGGCGGCGAACCCCTGGGGGTTACCAACTGTCTGAACTTTGGCAACCCCTATAATCCCGAGGTCTACTACCAGTTTGCCCATGCCATACTGGGCATGAAAGCCGCCTGTGAACGATACGGACTGCCGGTAACCGGGGGCAATGTCAGCTTCTACAACCAGAGTTCCGATGACGGCCCCGTATATCCTACCCCCACTATCGGCATGGTCGGTTACCTGCCCGATATGCGCACAGGCAGCATGAGTAGCCATTTTCCGCAAGCCGGACTGCAAGTAGCCGTGTTGGGTCCGCTGGTGGATGAGGTGAACTGCTCCGAATACCTGTACAGTTACCGCGGGGTCACGTATAGCCCGGCTCCTTTCCTGGATATGGATGTGGAAGCCCGGTTGCAACAGGTGCTGCCGCAGCTTATCCGCAAGGGGCTGATTCGTTCTGCGCACGATGTGTCCGATGGCGGACTGGCTATCAACTTGCTGGAAAGCGGCTTTCACCTGGGTGTTGGGGTAAACATTCGGCGCGCCGGTAATGGCCGCCTGGATAGCTATCTGTTTGGAGAAGCCGGTGGCCGCGTGGTGGTCAGCTATATGCCCGAACAGGAAGCAGCTATCCGGGCCGCCTGTGGCGATCTGCCCTTCACCGTAATCGGGGAGACCGGCGGGGATGCACTGGTAATGGATGGACGGACCTTGATCCCTCTGGCAGAGGCCAGGGATTTATATAACCATGCGATTGGCCGGTACATGGACGCACAGGGGTCCTGAGGTTCTCCACATCACCTGTAGCCCGGGTTGCCAGGAAGGCGTGGGTACTTTGGCGGGCGGTTTTTTGCGCGGATAGGTGTATTTTTGAGTATGCGGCGCATCTACATAAGCTTTTGGGTGGCAATAGTCGTGTTGTGTACCACCGGTTTTTCGGGGGATACCGCACAGCCGCTGAACCGCTTTGCGCTGTTTGAGCAGCGCCTGGAGCGCATGCGCCAGGATTTTGGTATCCCCGGTATGTCCGGTGCCATTATTTTTAACGACCAGATCGTGTGGACCCGGGGATTTGGGTATGCAGATCTGGAGCGGGAAATACCCGTTACTGCGGAGACGCCTTTCCATGTAGCTTCCATTACCAAAACCTTTGCCGCCGCCGCTGTGATGCAGCTGGTGGCACAGGGTAAGGTACAGTTGGATGACCCCGTTGCCCACTATGGCGTACCCCTGCCTCCGCAGGTGCTTGTGCGGCACTTGCTCACGCATACCAGCAACGGTTCCGTGCCCGGTGAGTATTTTGCCTATGACGGTAACCGGTATAGCTACCTGGACGAGGTGGTGCGCATAGCCTCCGGCCTGGACCTGGGCACTTACCTGGCCCGCCATTTTTTGCGCCCCCTGTACCTGCAGCATACCGCCTACGCCGATGGCAGGGGGTATGTAGATGGTCCCCGCGGTATAGATTTCAGCGCCGTATACAGGCAGGTGGCCAAGCCCTATACCGTGAGTACACAGGGGCAACCGGTTCCGGGTGCTTATTATGGCTATTTTGGCGCTTCTGCCGGGATAATTTCTTCAGCCTTTGACCTGGCCAAATATGTAGTGGCGCTGGATATGGGCGCGCTGGTACCCCGTGAACAGCTGCAGCAGATGTGGACGCCGGCCCGCAACCAGAAAGGGGAAGCGCTACCCTATGGGCTGGGGTGGTTTGTGCAGGAATATGAAGGCATCAAAGTGGTCTATCACTTTGGGGTATGGGGCGGGTGCAGCAGTCTGCTCCTCAAGGTGCCGGAACGCAAACTCACCTGCATTCTCCTGGCGAATAATGAGCGCCTGAGTAGTTTGTTTGATTTCCTGGGAGAGCAGGGCGTGGCTGCCAGTCCGTTTGCCCTGGCGTTCCTCCACACGTTTGTGGCAGGTGGCGGCAAGGTGCCTCCGCTGGCAGCTTTTGAACCGGGCGACCGGCTGGCAGCTCAGCTGCGCAAGGCGCGCACTACGCCCATGCTGCCTTTTTTTCGCAGGGAACTGGCCATGCTGGCCGTTGGCTATCAGAAGGCCGGTTACCAGGCCCAGGCGCAGGAATGGTTCCTGGCTTATCATCGTTGGCTGAGCAAACCCAGCCTGGCGCGTATTCGCAGGGAGCAGCAGGTGCTGGCCCTTATTGAAGAGGTGGGGGATAACCAGCAACTGAAGCAGGCATTTGTGTTGGATAAACCCACCCGGGTAGGGATACTGACTGTAGGAGAAGGAAATGCGGATCAGTCTGCATTGCTGGACAAGGCCCAGCTCTTTACCGCCCGGGGAAAGCTTTTGTGGCAAATGCGCGCTGAACAGACCCAGCCTGCAGGAGGCGCTGCCCGCAACCGCATGCAGTTCCAGTGGTTGGATCTTCCTGCCGGCGCCTATGAACTGCGTTATACGTCGGATGCCCGTCATAGCTGGCTTCGCTGGCAGGATATGCCGCCTGCCCTGGATTTCTATGGCGCCGTGGTATTCGCCCGCAAAGACAAAGCTCAGCAAGGTTCCGCTTCGCTGGCGCCGTTGGTAGCAGAGTAAGCGTATTACAGCACAAATTTTTACTGTATTTTGGGGTGCTTATTACTACTGATTACTATGCGCTATCCCCTTTTTTGTTACCTGTTGCTGCTGGGCATTATAAGCCCCCGGCTATTGCAGGCGCAGTATACCCCCCCGCCCCGGGATAGTGCGGAGGTGTTTGGCCGGCCCCAGCCCGTGTTGAAACAATATCCACACAGGCCCTATGATCGTATGCAGGCCGTCAAGGTGGCTTTCTGGGGGCCTTTGTGGGGGACATACGCCGTGAGCTATGAGCGTATGCTGGATGTAAACCTGGGTCTTGACTTCCAGGCGGCCTATATCGACCATCAGCCCAATCCGGATAGCTGGGAGTCTCCCGTCAGCAATACGGGTGGGTATGCGGCGGTAGGCGTCAAGTATATCCTCGCCCCGGACAAGCTGCAATCGATACATAACTCCAAGCACACGCTGGACGGGTTGTTTGTGATGCCTCAGCTTGCTTTTTCCACCATCCGGCGCACAGAGGAGGTATATGTGTATCCCTGTAACGGCAGTCCCGGCCAGGGCGGGTATTCCGGCACGCTGGAAACCCGGCACTATTATGCCGCCTTGTTATTTGGCGCAGGGTACCAGATTGTGCTGCGCAATCGTTTGCTTTTACAGACCTATGGCGCTTTCGGGTATGGATTGCATGACCGGCAGGTGACCCACATTCCTGTGGTGGATATAGCAGGTGGCTGTTCCTGGGAGGATACCGGGGAGCGTGGCAACAACTACGCCTACAGCCATGTGGCGCTGGGCCGTGCCGCTATCCGCCTCACTTTTAATCTGGGGTGGTGTTTCTAGGTCCTGGGTTGGGCTGGGAGCTACCTGATGACCAACCGGGTGGCTTGGCCGGTACCTGCTGTCTGCGCCATATAGAGCCCGGCACCCAGTCCGCTGATATCTAAGGACATGGGTCTGTCAGTGGCCGGTAGTACGTATTGGCGCACTGTTTTGCCTTGTACATCCACTAAGGCCAGTGTTTGAGAGGTATGCGTGAGATTGGTTGCCCAGAGGCTGTTCTCGGCCGGGTTCGGGTATACATGAATGGCCGGACGGGCTACCGAAGCGGTGTGGACGGATGCCGGCTGTACTGCGGCGCGGAAGGCCAGCGCTGTGGGGGTCTCCGGGCCCATATGCAGGGTTGTTTGGCAGATCAGGGTATCACCGGCCGTGTACATGGCCTCCCCGTTGTTCAGGTTGGCGTCGAAACGCGGGTGGCTGGCGCCTGCCACCGTGATGCGCAGGCGGTGGCCGGGAAGAAAGGTCTGGGCCAGGTCGTCTATGCGCACCTTGACCGGGTACACTTCTCCCGGGGTGAGCAGGCTGGCAGTGCTGACGGTATCGCGCAGGCGTAACCGGCGGATGCCTTCCCCCAGTAGATAGCTTTTGCCGTCGGGGTATACATCGGTAATGCGCACATTCAGGTCGCTGTCCGTGCGGTTCAGGCTTACCCAGGCTTCCAGGGTGAGCTCTCCTTGCAAGACCAGGGGTTCGGTAAGCACGGGGGTTTCAAAGGTGAGCACATCGCTACGGCTTTCGATGAGTACACTTTGGTCTCGCGGACCTGTGAGCAGCAGGGGATTGAAGGGGTTGAAACGCTGGCCGGCAAAGCTGGGCGTGGGCGTGTGCGGATCATAGGCAAAGGATGCTGCCTGGGCAGTCTGTGGTGCAGCTGCCCCAAGGCTGCCGTCTTCCTGCAGGTAGAGCCGGCGGGTTTGTATGCCCGCAGGAGGCCATTGGTCTGTGGTATGCCACCGGTTTTCTCCCAGCTGGTAATAGCGCATAACCGGTTCTTCGGGGTAGCCGTTGTCCTGGTCCCGCAGGTAATGGTTAAAGAAGCGACGGGCCACACTGTCGGTATAGGCCAGTGTATAAGGATAGGAGAGGGCACCTACGGTCTCCTTGTCTACATCGGAATGTGTCCAGGGACCCACGATCAGCTTATGCGCAGTGCGTATGGTCGCCCCGCTGCGTTGCTGCATATCCCGGAAACCGTTGATGATGCGCCGGGGATAATGGTCGAACCACCCGGTAGCCAGCAGCATGGGGATCTGTATGTCCGGAATGATATCGTTGCCGGTTTCTATGCTCCGCCAAAGGGTATTATACAAGGGGTTGGACAGGATCACGCTGGTAGACAGGAATCCCAGGCCCTGGAGTGCTTCCGTGTGCTCTTTGCGGTATACGCCCCCGGTATAATAATCCTCATATCCGCTGAGCGGGTGGCGGACCAGGGGCATGGCGCAGATATGGGCCGGGTGCTGCTGGGCGGCAGTGAGGAACTGCACGTTCCCCAGTGCGGAAGGCCCCCAGGTGCCCACGCGTCCGTTGCACCAGCTTTGTTCCGAGATCCACTGGATGCAGTCATAACCGTCTTGCCCCCGGTTGGGATTACCCCCGGTCGTGGCATCTGCACTGCCATAGAAGCCCCGCCAGTCTACGGTGACTATGTGATAATGCAGGCTGTCATAAGGGATCCGCATGCCCCCGGCCTGCGCCGGGATATCTATATTGGTGCGGTAGAAGTTCTTGTTATAGGGTGTTTGTACCAGGATAACAGGTTTGGCCACGGCGGTGTCCATGCTGTAGAGGTCTGCTGCCAGCCATTTGCTGTCCCGCATGGGGATTTGTTTCTCGTAATAGGTTGCCTGGGCCGTCAGGCTAAAGGGTATGTACCCTATGTGCCAAAGAGCAAGCAGGTAAAACAGGGCTTTCATGTGGCTAATCTACGAATTACTACGGAGTTGTGTTGGCATGATAAAGGTATAGCGCGGGTGATCCTTCGATAGGGAAGGATTTGCCTGCAGCTTCCGGATGCCGGGCACCGGAGTCTCCCTCCCGGCAGAGGTGCAGCCATCTTGCGGGGGCGGTATGCAGGTGGCACAAGACGCTCCTGTACTACCGGCCATGGGCCTGGTATAGGTAATTTGACCTCCGGTGAAGTGCTTATGTAAAGTGACAAGCAAAGCATTGCCCGGGAGGAATAGGAATTGTAAAAATCAAAAAATACTGACCTGCAGACACCTTCAAATCAAAGTGATTTGCAATATATCGTTAAGTGTTTGGTAACCTGATAATTATGTGGCAGGTGCCGGAGGTTGGTTGCTCCGGGTGGATGAGTGGTTGCCTGGTTATCCTGGCGGTGCAAATACCCACAGTAGCGGCGCCAATGTTGACAATCCATCCAATTTTTTAGGGCTATGCCTTTGCTAAAATTAAGAAATCTCTACCTTTGTCAGTCAGTGATTAAAGTTTATTTAACCTAACACAAAGCATGTACGGGAAATTCCGCTTCTTAGGTATTCTGTCTCTTTTGCTCGCGGGGGTGGCCTATGCGCAACCCGGCTCCATATCAGGAAAAGTCATGGATGGTACGGACCCCGCTATCGGGGCTGCGGTGCAGTTACGGCAAGGTAATAACGGTACTACCGTTGTGTTTGGCGCAAATACTGACTTTGACGGTGATTATAACTTCCCGGCTGTAGAACCCGGTACCTACAATATCCTTATCCAGTACAATGGAGAAGAACGCCTGGTTACTCCTATTAAGGTAACCCCCGGCGAATTGAACAGGGTTAAAGAGATCAACTTTACGCTGGCGATCAAAGAAGTGGTTATCGAAAGTGAAGCAGTGAAGAAAGACCTGACCCAGGGTGCCAAGTTTGATACCAAGGACCTGCTGGGTACCGGTAACCGCGGTACGGGCGAGGTTTTTAACCTGGTACCCGGTAACGTGAGAGGCAGCCTGCTGGGCGCCCGTGCCGGTGCCGCCCAGACGTTTGTGGACGGACAGCGTATCATTGGCAACCCCACGCTGCCGCTGGCCATTATCCAGAGCTTTAACGTAATTACAGGTGCCACGCCTGCAGAATACGGCGACGTGACGGGTGGTGTGGTAGAATATACCACCAAAGGCGCTGCCAACGAGGTCTTGTATGGA
>JAHBTG010000062.1 GCA_019638695.1 Bacteroidota bacterium
TATTGAGCGGGATATCACCATTGTGGCAGAAACCCGGTATGACTATATCGGCAGACCTGCGGTTGCTTTCCTGCCCTCCCCGGCCATCGCCAAGGGGTCAGCCGGTATTTCATCTGTTCTCAAATACCATGGAGGGCTCCATGAAGATAAAGTGTCCGAAGACCTGTTTGATAAAGAACACTTTGATCTTACTGCAGTAGAACCGGAGGTATCGGTAAGTCTTTGCACGCCTCATCAAGTGGGCGGCCTGGCAACCACTTCCGGGGCCTCGCGCTACTATTCTGCCGATAACCCCTTGCAAGCAGGATTACACGCCCATATACCGGATGCCGGGGAGTTCCCTTTGATGCAGGTGCAGTATACCCCGGACAATACCGGGCGTATTCGCCGCCAGAGCGGGGTGGGGCCGGTACATCGGCTGAATGCAGGCCATGATATTGCTTATGAGTATGGCAAACCGGATAAGTCCACCCTGGAATTGTTATTCGGCGACCAGGTGGGCAGCCCTCAGCATTATTTTAAGGAAACGACCACAGACCCCAATGAGAACAGGACGGTTGTTATTTTGGATATGCATGGGCGCGTCATTGCACAAGGACTGGCAGGTGTTGCGCCGGATAACCTGGATCCTGTGTATCCGGATACCATAGCCACCCCTTCCGCACAGGCAGAAGACCTGCTGAATAATGTGTTCTTTCCCGGCTACATAGAAACCACAAGTTCCGTTACCACAGGGTCGCGCCCGGAGAGCTATGATTTTGCATACAGCCTGAATGCCGAAGAGCTGCTGGAGGACTGGGTGGCCAGGCTGGGCATTACCCCTGCTGTCTTGCCCTGCACCTTTTGTGTGCCCAGCCTGGTCGATAGCGTAGAACTGGCGCTATGGGACTGCAACGGCGATAACCTGCTCTGCACGCAAAGCGGCGGTTCCTGTGATCCCAAGCGGCCCATTGTCATTCGGAACATACCGGAAGACAGCCTGGCGGATGCCGGCGAGGTGGCCGCTGCCGGCTATAGCTGCTTGTCTTCCGATACCTCGCAGACCCTATACCGGAAGTTCGAAGGCATCCTGTTGTCCCCTTAGGGGGATCGTCCTTTCTTCCTGGTCAAGCGGCTGTATCTCAGCCGGACTGCTGTGCAGGCGTTTGCCGATACGCTGGCCGGGCTGGCCTGTATTGCCCGGGAAGATGACCCGCTTTGTCCGGATAGCGAGCCCGCAGAGGATCTCTGTGAGAACGAATGTTGCCGTGTACAGCCGCTCGAAGAGGACTGGGAACCCTATGCCGCAGTATTTAACGTACTCTATGCCGATGTGCAGCCCGGGGGCCAGTATGGCGGCCTGGAAGAAGCCACCTCCGAGAGTACCGGCGAGGTGGACCTGACGGGTGACCCCTATTCGCTCTATAATACCACCGATAACCTCTTGTGTGCCGATTGGACTACCCCCTGGAACCCCTACAGCGCGCCGGGCGCGGAGTGGTCCGGCGATGACCACCGGTACCTGGTAGTGCCCGGGCCGGTGATCCGCAAATACAGCACAGGTCCCGGCGATGAGGATGAGCGGAGTGTGCTGCAGAGGCTCTACGATGCTTATGTGGCAGACTTCCCCGTAGCCGATGAAGCCCGGATACCCGCATACTGGCGGGCAGAATATGCGCTGCTGCATGTGCATAAGCACCCGGAATATAACTACTACCGCTTTGAGGTGGATTTCCGCAGCGCCTATGCCTACCAGGCCGCCCTGGAAGCCACCGATGCTTACGACGACGCCAACTGCCTGGGGCATCTCTCCCCCCGCGGATATATCCATGATGACGGTATCCACCCCCAGCCCGTGCTTGGGAGCCCGGAACCGGCGTGCACGACCGTGGTGCGGGACCCGGTATTACTGGCTGCCGAATACGATAGCTATGCCAATATCACCACCCTGCGGAACAATATCGACCAGGTGGTGCTCGATAACTACTACACCAGCCCCGGCCAGCCCAGCGGGCTCAACCTCTGGAACTGGGTGCGCTATACCGATGCCATCGGCACCAGTACGCCCCCTGTGCTCTTCCTGGCGCAGCACCCCTTCCGCCGCACGGGCAACCCCGTCCTGGATGACAAGCTCTGGTTCCAGTTCCGAGAGTTCTACCTGGGCGCCCGGTATCGCCTGCTGATGCAGCACCGCGCCGCCAATTACTCCCTCGCCTGCGAAGAGGCCATATTTGCCCCCACGGCCACGGCGCCCCGCCTCCGCCGCTTTGTGACGCCCGCTACCGCGGTGCCCGGCGCCCCCGTGGGCAGCACCGCCGCCGGTGACTGGAAAACCTACTTCAGCGGATCGGAGACCACCCCCGCCACTGCCTGCCAGCGCTTCTGCAATGCCAATACCGGGCAGTGGCTGAGCACCTATGCCGATTGCCTGCAACCCCTCTATGCGCTGGCCGATAGCCTCAACCACGACCCGGACCCCTACAACGACCTGGACCTGGAGACCATAGAAGACTCCCTTACCGCCCGCCTCACCCGGGTGTGCCTCAGCGGCTGCGGCCAGCCCGGCAACCTCTTTGGCGCCAATGCCGATACCGCTCTCAATACCTCCTTTGAGCATATCCTGGTACAGGCCCAGCTGGACGCCGGTGTGCCCGCAGACAGCATTCGCCCGCTGGCGTGCAGCAATTACCACAACGCTCTGCCGCCCCCGCCCGGGCATGACCCCTTCGGTTCCGCTACCGGCCCGGGCCCGGCGGACGAATGCACCTGCCCCACGCTCCTGGGCCTCTATGACCAGTATAAGGGGCTTTCCTTCGTGCAGCGACAGGAATACCTGATCAACCGCTTGGGCTACGACAGCCTGGGTCCGCAGGTGGCCACCGCTAACCTGCCCATAGACCTCTATCTGCAGGCAGAGCTCTACTGGCCCGCTCTGCCTTACCGCACCCTGCGGGAGATGTACTGCGCCTGCACCAAAGCCCTGGTGACGGAAACCCCGCCCGTGCTACCCCGCATGCCCCTGCCGCCTACGCTGCGCTGCAGCGCCTGCGTCACCTGCACCCGCCTCAGCCAGGCGCAGGAAGCCTTTGCGGACTGGGCCGAAGCGGGGTATACGGTCGAAAGCACTACTTTTTACCCCGATACCACCGACCAGGAGGACCCCGGCTACCGGCGCGTGTACAAGAATTACCTCAACACCTACCTCAAGGTCAACCTGCAGTATGCGGATTACGTCGGACTGCGCGCGGCCTGCCAGTCGTGGGACCCCGAGGACCCGGAGCCACAGCGGTGCGGCAGCTCCCTCTTTACATACCCCATCACGCCGCCCTGCCCCTGTCTGGCGCTGGCAGACCTCCGCACTTTTAACAACGATTACCTGCGCAGGCAGGCCCGTGAGCAGGTGCGCCGCCGTTTTGTGGCCGGGTATACCGCCTATATGCAAACCACCCTGGCCGCTGCGGAGAAGCTGACGGCCACGGAAAAGCCCCTGCCCACCCCGCAGCCGCCCAAGCATTACCAGTGGACGCTGTATTACTATGACCAGGCGGGCAACCTGGTGCGCACCCTTCCGCCCGAGGCCATTTGCCAGGACAGCCTGCACGCCTTTGCCCCCGGCCGCAGCCAGTGGCACCAGAATGCCGCCCTGGCCACCACCTATACCTATAACTCGCTCAACCAGCCCACACGCCACACCAGTCCGGACGGCGACACCACGCGCTACTGGTATGACCGCCTGGGCCGCATCGTCCTCAGCCAGGACGCCCGCCAGCGCGCCGGTTCCACGCCGGATACCCTTCTGCTTTCCTATGTCCATTACGACCACCTTAACCGTATTACCCAGGTGGGGCAGATACATCTCCCGGATACTATCCACCCCAGTGACCCCATTGTTATCCATAACAACGCCCGGCGAAACACCCATGCCCGCCTCCTGCAGGCCCTCCACAGCCCGCCTCACCTTACCCCCTTCCTCTACGAAGACCTCAGTTCTATTCCTATAGGCCAGTACCTTGCCGGGAAGCCCGCATTTACGCCCCTGCTTCCTTATTACAAGACCCGCACAGAAGTCACCCGCCTGCTGTATGATAAGCAGCAGATCTATACCATAGCCCCCCGGCTAGGAAACACACGTAACCGCCTGGCGCACAGCCTGTACTATGAAAACTGGGATGGCAAGGCGCTCCATGGCTACCAGCACGCCACCCACTACAGTTATGACGTGCACGGCAATACCCAACAACTGTGGCGGCAAAATACCCACCCGGCGCTGCCTACAGAACATAAAATAGTTACCTTTACCTATCAGTATGACCTGATGTCGGGTAATCTCCATAAGCTCAGCTACCAGCCTAATACTGCCGAGCAGTATTATCATAGCTATGTGTATGACCTCGATAACCGGTTGATACAAGCCAGGACCAGTAGAAATGGCGTGCAATACAGGTGCCATGCCGGCTACCAATATTACCTGCACGGTCCGCTGGCGCGGCAGGAGATAGGCGACTTACAAGTACAAGGAATAGACCATATCTATACCATACACGGCTGGACAAAGGGGGTGAATAGTGCCGTAATTGGCGATGAGGATGCCGGGCAGGATGGGTACAATAACAGCCCCGTAGCGCGGGATGTGCTGGCGTTTAGTCTGGGGTATTATGGAGGGGATTATAGCGCTGCAAATGCTGCCTGGACCAGCCCCGCACCCACCTATAACTTATACAATGGCAATATCGCCTGCATGAGCCTGGACTTGGGCCAGTTTGTACCTGCACAGACCCGGCAGTACCGTTATGACCAGCTCAACAGGCTCAAAGAAGTATCCGTAGATGGGCAGGGAAATACCTACCGGGAGCAATTCTCTTATGACCGTAATGGGAATATCTTGAGGGCTAAGAGGTATGACCATGAAGGAAACCTATTGGATAATCTTGTCTATAACTATCATAGAGGAATTGGCGGAGAACTGTTAACTAATAAACTGCGTCATATCACCGACTCCGTAGGATACACCGCATTTAAAGGAGATATTGAGGACCAGGAAGCAGATAACTATCTCTACGATAAAAATGGAAGCCTGATTAGAAATACGCAGGATAGTATTGTGCGAATAGAATGGAGAGTAGACCGGAAAGTAAGCAAGGTAGTAAAAACGGATAGTAGCCAGATCATATTTAAATATGATGAATTTGGCCGTAGGATATCTAAGGAAGTACGTGATACGTTAGGCAATCAAAGCATAACGTATTATGTGCTGGATGCGCAGGGAGTGTGTCATAGCGTGTATGAATACACTAAGGTGGATACGCTGTTACCGCGTGTAGATACTACGGTTACTAAAGGATTTACGGGTACGCTGTTTGTGCAGAAGGAGGTTGGGATATTTGGGAGTAGCAGGGTAGGGTTGGATAATGTGAACCGCGTCTTGTTAAACGATACGGTGGGATATGTGTGGGATGATACCTTGGATACATGGGTGACTGATACTACCCAAATTGTAGAAGATACTATTGTGGAAAATGTGTATGTGTATACAAGGGGTAAGGTATTTTATGAGCTAACTAATCACCTGGGGAATGTAGCTGTTGTGGTGAATGATCATAAGGTAGCCGTCTCATTGGATGATTCTACTGCGGATCATTACCTTGCGAGTGTGGTGTCTGCGAGTGATTATTATGCGTTTGGCGGGGGAATGCCTGGTCGTAGTTTTCATCTATCTAATTACCGGTATAGCTTTAATGGCATGGAGCGTGATGATGAATATGCCGGAACAAATGCTATATATTATACGCAATGGCGACCCTATGATGCTAGAACAGGTAGATGGTTCTCCGTGGACCGGTTAGAGACAAAGTTTCCTTGGTGGACGCCTTATCAATTTGCCGGGAATATCCCTACCAGGTTTGTAGATATTGACGGCCTGGAACCTGCAGAGCCTGGAAAGCCTGGCTCTGCAGAAACAGCTCCGGATAGAAGTACAAATTCAAATACCGAGTATGCCTGGGATTGGGACCCGGATAGAAGTCAATGGGTTAAAGGTATGGAAGTTGTCACCATAAATACAGAACCTGCCCCTGCGCAAGATCTGAGATATGGCTGGAAAGATGTATTTGAATCGCGAGGTGAACTGATTGCAACCCATATTTTATCCAGAAGCGGTCCTCCTCAGTGGCAAGACCCTGTTTCACAATATACACGGACCCAGGTAGTCAATCTGGCAAGAGAACTCTATGCCAAATCCAGCGGTTCCCTGGGTAATGTTGCAAGGAGCCAGGATGAAAGCAATATCCCCAATCAGTATCTTAATGATGCACTTATTGACCTGGTATTCCAGAGCTCTGGATATAAGTCTAATACCTATTATGCCCCTCAATCCGGCGCTATAGAGCCGGTATATATGGAGCTGGATATTATCACTTTGGGGTCTGGAATTAGTCTGGCTAAGGCGGGTATCAGTGTGGGACTCCGGCAGGTTTTGAGAAGGGGGGCGGGGAATGTTCAAGGAGGAGCTAATGTAGTATATCAGGGGATTGATAAAGCTACAGGAGCAGTTAAATATGTTGGCATCACAGAAAGGGCACCAGCAATTAGGTTTGGAGAACATATAAGCTCAGGAACAGTAAAATCACTTTTAGATTATCGTGTTGTGCCTGGTGCAACAAATCTTAGCAGATTAGATGCTAGGATAATAGAGCAAAAATTAATAAATCAACACGGCCTAAATAATCTATTGAATATTAGGAATTCAATCGCACCTAAGTATTGGTTCAAATATGGTATTAAACAGTAAATGAGTATATTTATGAGAATAAGTACAAAAGTGGGAGATGTTTTTTCAGTTAGAATTGATGCTAATAGCAAAAAATATTTTCAGTATATAATTAGTGATCTTACCCAGCTGAATAGTGATGTAATTAGGGTATTTAAGAAAGTATATTCAATCAACACTAACCCGGATTTAATCGAGGTAATAAATGGCGAAGTAGAATTTTATGCCCATTGTATAACTAAACTGGGTATTAAAATGGCTTATTGGGAAAAGGTCGGTAACGTAGCCTATGTTGGGGGAATAGATCACATCTTATTTAGAGATAGTGAGGATTATGGAAACCCACAGATAAAGGTGTCTGAAAATTGGTGGGTATGGAAAATTAATGAAGAGCAAAAGCAAGTAGGTAAGCTTATAGGTGAGAATCAGAAGGCAGAGATTGGGCTAGTTATAAATCCAGAAAGTATTGTTTATAGAATGCGAACGGGCGAATATGATTTTAATGCTTATCCAAGTTTCTAGGTGATGATCCGCTTCTATGATAGATTGCATCAATGCCTGGAAGAATTTGCTGATGTAGGTATTAATATTCACGACCCAAAATTTGGTGCATGGTGGGAAGCTTCAACCCATCTGAAAAATGCAAAGGCATATAATGCCGCGTGGGATAACTTCTTGAGGACTAACCCAACCCAGTTGCAAATATTAGATAAAGGCCGACAATTAATGCAGCAATATGGTATCCTTGTGAATTACTAATATGATTTAAATTATGAATATTAAGGAATTTTATTCATTTGGAAGTAAATTATCATCTTCAACTCTTCAGGTTCATCCAGTCGGTTTGAAGGAGTTTCATCCTATTGATCCTAATAAAAGATATTTATATGATGAAGATAGGTTGATTCAAGGTGACTATACTGATATTTCTTTCCCTGTTATATTCAAACAGGAGTATGGAAAGAAACTACAGGATATATTGGATACAGGGTGGGGAAGCTTATATCTAATATCTGATAAGATGAAAGTTATTTTAGAAGATAATAATTTAACAGGTTGGAAAACTTTCGCTGTTAAAGTAATAGATAAAAAAGGGCAAGAGATACAAGGTTATCATGGACTGTCTATTACCGGTCGATGTGGGAAAATAGACTACGGAAAGTCGGAGATTATTGAAAGGCGGCTTGTACCCAATGGCCCGCTGGTCAAATATTACAAAGGTTTGCATATTGGTCTAGATAACTGGGACGGTACTGACTTCTTCTCGCCGGAAAAAACTCTTTGGACAATAGTGACTAAAAGAGTAGCCGAAGTGCTAAAGAAAAATAAGCTTACCAATATTATGCTAGAAAATCTTGCCGAGATTGAGATAAATCATCTTGCTGTCGAGTGATGACTGGTAATGGTCTATTTTTACTGATGGCGGTATAATACCTGGAATAATTTACAGATGGAGACATTGATGATATCTGCCCTTTAAGCTTAATAATGAATTGTCTAGATGCTTATTAAGATGGATAGTAAAGATTTTAAAAAGATATTTGGAGAGCTTGCCAAGCTAAGTGGATTTGAGAATGCATTTGGTGGTTGGTTTAAGGAGAGTGCTGAAAGTATTATTATATTAGAATTACAGAAATCAAATTTTGGTAATTACTATCAATTGAATATTAAAATATTTATACAAGGGATTTTTGGTAGGAGATACTTGCCAAGTAAAGATCTGGTTAAGGGTTCTATGGGACATATCAATTTTAATGAAACAAAAGATTATAAAAATGCCTTTGATTTTGATGAACCAATGGACGATGATATGAGGGAAAGACAGTTAAATACACTTTTTGAAAATCATATTGTGCCAATCACTAATAAAACCCTATCAAAATCAGGAGTTAAAGAGCTAGCAGATAAGGGAGCAGTCCTTTTGCTTCCTGTGATAAAAGAAGAGCTAGGCTGGTGATAGTTTATGGTGATGATTTATTTCTACTGATAACTGATAAGTGCCTGATGATATATGGATGATATAGAATATCTAGAGAAACGTTGGGCAGAGTTGGCTGGTAAGCCGAAGTCAAAAGAAGAAATAGAAGAAATCTTGCGGATTTCTGAAAAGATTGCATTGTTGCGTGCTAAAGAACATCAAGTTCTAACAGAGGAGCTTTCCAATATTGGAATTAAGATTACCTCTATCTGGGACTTAGTAAATACTAAAGATAAGTATCTTATGGCTATTCCTGTTTTATTAAAACATTTAACATTGGATTATTCTGATAAAACAAAAGAAGGAATAATAAGAGCCTTAACTGTTCCAGAAGCAAAAGGAATTGCAATGCAAGTGCTATTGGCTGAGTATTTAAGATTGCCTAAGGAGAAAGAAAATCTAAGATGGGCAATTGGCAATGCTGTGAATGTAGCTATTACAAAACATGATGCTGAAGATATATTCCCTATAGTTTTAGATAAAGAAAATGGAATATCAAGGCAAATGTTTGTTGCTGCATTGGGTAAAATAAAAACTGAAAATGTAAAGAACGTGCTGCATCAATTAACTCATGATCATGATGAAATTATCAGAAATGAAGCTCAAAAGGCATTAAAGAAATGGTGATGATGGTCTATTTCTACTGATAGAGGTATAAGTGCCTGATAATGAACTGATTATATATCTATTATTTTTGATGGATCACGAATTTTAGGGTATATCTAGGTATGAATAGGTGGTAGTCTATTTCTACGGATAACCACTTTGAGCGGTACGGGTACCCCCTCCACACACAACCTCCATAAGCCCTTCCCCACCAGAGGCTATAGGAGCGGGTGCCCCCATGTTTTTTACCCCGGGGGCTTGCAGGCACACCCGGGCTTGCTAACTTTGCAAAAGCGTTTCCCCCAATGATCGATTCCGGAGAAAAAATTGTCGAAGGCCTCACCTTTGACGACGTGCTGCTTATACCCGGCCATAGCACCGTGCTGCCCCGCGAGGCAGACGTCACCACCCGCCTCACCCCAGAGATCAGGCTCAACATCCCCATCATGAGTGCCGGCATGGACACCGTCACGGAGTACCAGATGGCCATCGCCATGGCCGCCAACGGCGGTATAGGCGTGCTGCACAAGAACATGAGCATAGAGCGCCAGGCAGACCAGGTGCGCCGCGTCAAGCGCTATGAGAGCGGCCTCATCGTAGACCCCATCACCCTGGGGCCCGAGGACACCCTGGCCAGCGCCTTCCGCCTCATGGAAGAATACAGTATTGGCGGCATCCCCATCGTCAACGATAAACGCCAGCTCGTGGGCATCCTCACCAACCGCGATATCCGCTTTCACCAGCCCGATGCCACCCCCATCCGCAGTGTGATGGTGAAGGAAAACCTCATCACCGTGCCCGAGGGTACTACGCTGGAAGAAGCCGAGGTTGCCCTCAAGCGCCACCGCATCGAGAAACTGCCAGTGGTGGCCAAAGACGGCACACTTGTGGGACTGATCACCTATAAAGACATCCTCAAAAAAACCAGCTTCCCCCACGCCTGCAAAGACCACCTGGGCCGCCTGCGCGCCGCCGCCGCCGTGGGCATAGCCGCAGACACCACCGAGCGCGTAGAAGCCCTGATGGGTGCCGGGGTGGATGCCATCGTGGTAGACACCGCCCACGGGCATAGCCAGGGCGTGCTGGATATGATAAAGCAGCTGCGCACCCGCTATAAAGACCTGCAGCTCATTGCCGGCAATGTAGCCACCGGCGCCGCCACCGAGGCCCTGATCAAAGCCGGGGCCAGCAGCGTAAAAGTGGGCATCGGTCCCGGCAGCATCTGCACCACGCGGGTGGTCACCGGCGTGGGCATCCCGCAGATCACCGCCATCATGGCCGCCGCCGCCGTGGCGCAGAAACACGGCATCCCCATTATCGGAGACGGGGGCCTCAAATATTCCGGGGACATCACCAAGGCGCTGGCCGCCGGTGCCGATTGCGTGATGGCGGGCAATATGTTTGCCGGCACCGACGAGAGCCCCGGCGAGACCATCATCTACGACGGCCGCAAGTTCAAATCCTACCGGGGCATGGGGTCCGTGGAAGCCATGCAGGAGGGCAGCAAAGACCGCTATTTCCAGGATGTGGAGGCCGATGTGAAGAAACTGGTGCCCGAGGGCATCGTGGGCCGCGTGGCCTACAAAGGCACCACGGCAGAGATCCTGTACCAGATGGTCGGCGGTCTCCGGGCCGGTATGGGATACTGTGGCGCCGCCAACCTGGAGCAGCTGAAGCAGGCCCGCTTTGTCCGCATTACCAATGCCGGGTTGCAGGAGAGCCACGCACACGACATCTACATCACCAAAGAATCCCCCAACTATTCGCGCAAATAACTGGCGGATGATTGTTTTTGTAAGCGATTGCGTTTAACTTGAAGACGTAACGCTCACCTATGCGCTTTCCGTTGCTCCTGATCTGCCTGTGCGTTTCCCTTGTAGGGGGAAGATTACAGGCGCAGGTGTCATACCTCGAGAGCGGAGACCATCGCTACCTGCCGGGTCGCCTGGTCATCAAGATAAAGCCCGCATACAGGGCGCAGGGACTGGAAGTCCCCGAGATACAGCAGGTACTGGCGCCCCTTGGTGTGCAGAGTGCCGCCCGTAAATTCCCCCGGGAAGTCCCCCTGGTGATCAAGGACACCCTGCGCCAGCAACACTGGACAGACCTCAGCCTGGTATATGCCGTACATTACCTGGCGGATACCGACCCCCTGGAAGTGGCCCTGCGGTTATCCTGCCTGCCGCAGGTGGCCTATGCCGAGCCGGAGTTTGTATACGAACCCTTCGGGGAATATAATCCCAATGACCCCTGGGCGGGCGGGCAATGGTATATAGACCGCATACAGGCGCGCAGGGCCTGGCTGCTCTGCAAAGGAGACAGCAATGTGGTGGTCGGGTTTACCGATACCAGCTTTATGTGGGATCATCAGGACCTCTTTCCCAGCCTGCGCATTAACCGTGCGGATATTCCCTGGGATGGCATAGATAATGACGAAGACGGCTACGTGGACAATACCTATGGTTGGGATATGGTAGGCTCCGTGCCGGGTCTGCTCCAGCCGGACGGCGACACCCGTCCCTGGATAAACCCCAATACCCCCGGCGGTATGGATCATGGCACCATGGTGGCCGGCCTGGGCGCCGCCCGCACAGACAATGCCATGGGCGTTACCAGTCCCGGTTTCCAGTGCCGGTTCCTCCCCGTCAAGTGCAGCTATGATTCCAACCAGGGGGGCAATGCCTCTATCCTGCTGGGGTATGATGCCGTGCAGTATGCCGCCAGCCAAGGGGCGCACATCATTAATTGTTCCTGGGGCGGCACGGGCTATAGCCTGTATGCCCAGGATGTGATCGATTATGTGACGCATAATAAAAATGCATTGGTGGTGGCTGCCGGGGGCAATGTGGTGGCCAACCGTATACACTATCCTGCGGGGTATGCGGGTGTGCTGGGGGTGGCCGGCACCGGCAGTAATGACATGATCGCCACCTCCTGGGGACCTCATATAGATGTGCTGGCGCCCGGCGCTTCCACTACCACGCACCAGAGTGGCGGTTACTGGAACAGCCTGGTCCCCTATTCCAGCTTTGCCTCTCCTCTGGCTGCAGGCTGCGCCGCTTTGGTCAGATCCTATTACCCGCATTTTACGGCGCAGCAGGTATTGCATTGCCTCCGTATGGGGGCGGACGATGTCAGCAGTTTGCATACGGATCCCGATATCAGGGCCAACCTGGGCGCCGGACGCATCAACCTCTACAAGTCCCTTACCCTGCAATACCCCGCCATCAGCCATCATGACCTGGTGGTGAAGGACCATCAGGATGAGGTCTTCAGGGCCGGCGACACCCTTTGGCTGAGCGGCTCATTAAGCAACCAGCTATTCCCGGCTACGAACCTGACCGTTACGGCCATCAGCCAGTCGCCCTGGGTGACAGGCTTGCAGAACAGCCAGATGCTGGGGCAAATGGCATCCCTCAGTGAACTTCCGCTTGCAGACAAAGGACTTAGCCTGCGGATATTACCCGGTGTGCCCGTGGACCATCTGGCTGCCATTACCCTGCGCTACCAGGATGGCATGTATGTGGCCGAGGAGCGTGTATACGTCCTGCTGAACCCCGGTACGCTGGACCTGCATTCTGCAGGTATGCAGGTGACCGCCAGCCGACAGGGGCACTGGGCATACCGTCAGCAGGCGGGCACGCAACCCAGCGGATTCGGGCTTAGCGTATTTGATAAGTCGTTTCTCTCCAGGGGGGGTATGGTGCTGGCGCAGGGGACACATGTATTGCAGAATATGGAACTGGCCGGTCCGGATTCCGTTTCTGATTTTGTGTTGCAGGGGCAGCTTTTGCGGCAGCCCGCCACCAATCAGTATGCCGCCAGACTGACCGGCAGCTGGCAGACCCATTCTCCGGAGCCCACTGCGCCCAACATTCGCATTACACAGGAACTGTATGGGTTTGAGCAGGCGCCGCACGAGCGGATCATCATTGGCCGGCAGCACCTGGCCAACCCGTTGGGCTTTCACCAGCAGGGGCTCACTTTTGCCTTGTACCACAATGCCGGTATCAGTACCTACCTTACGCAGGACACTACCGGCTACGATGCCGCAGAGCGCCTGCAGTACGTTATGGGCTATGAACGCCTGGCTACGGGTGCGCTGGTGCCCCGCTGGCTGGGCGTGGTGTGGCTGGAGACTCCCGACGCCGCCCAGCCGCTGATGCATTCCCTTCCCGGCTGGCAGTTGCGCCCTATTCCGCCCGCACAGCTGAATAACCTCCTGCAAACGGATGTCCCCCGTGAGTATGGCCGGGACTTGCAGCACTTCTTTGGATTCCGGGATATGGAGATCCCCGCCGGGGGCACCCGGACACTGGGATTTGCCCTGGTCGCTGGCACCACATTGTCAGAACTTAAAGTGCAGGCGCAACTGGCCCGTGAGAAATACCGGTGTCTTTTTTTCCACCAGTCCCTTACGCTTTCGTTGCCCGATACTCTGGAAGGATGCCAGGTAGTGGAGGTGAATGCCAGCCACCCGGATGCGGCGGCTTATCTGTGGCAGCATACGACCAGTACCGCTCCCCGGCAGGAGCTGGCAGAGACCGGCCAATACCACTTGCGTATAGTGGATACCTATGGCTGTCTTTCGGATTATACCCTGAATGCCCGGGTGTTGCCGGAACCGGAACCCGACATTTACCTGTCTGGTGTGGAACTGCCGCTCACCGCACAGGGAGCCGAGTTGTGGTTTGGCGAGCATAGCGGTAGGGACTACCTCACGCAATGGTCCTTTGGTGACGGCTATGGGTATACCGGCAGCAGTGGCAGCCATCTCTATACCAGTCCGGGGGTGTATACTTTGAACGCCCGGGTGCAGCAGGGCCCTTGCGTTCGCACCATTACCCAACCCATTATGGTGCTGGCCGCAACTGGCCGGACGGGGCAGCAAGCCTCCTTCTGCAGTTTGTGGCCCAACCCCAATACCGGAGCATTTACGTTGCAGGTGGCCCAGTGGCCGGCAATCCTGCGTTTGCGGGATGCCCAGGGCAAGGAAGTGTGGCAAACGAACCTCTCCCAGGCAGAAACCCATTTGCAACTGCCGGTTTCCCTGGCCCCGGGCTTGTATCACCTGCAGGTCGAAGGCCGGCAGCAGATATGGCAGCAAAAAATTTCTGTACTGCGCTGATTCGTTCAGACTTTTCTCCTATCTTTGCCCTTCCCAAAAAGTTTGAATACCCAGAGCTATGGCCAGAGTTTGCGATATCACCGGTAAGAAGCCTGTTGTTGGTAACAACGTATCCCACTCCAATAACAAAACGAAGCGTCGTTTCCTGCCCAACCTGCAGAAGAAGCGGTTCTACTGGGCTGAAGAAGAGCGCTGGATCACGCTCCGTGTTTCTACCAAAGGCATGCGCACCATCAACAAAAAGGGCCTGGATGCCGTCCTGCGTGAAGTTCTGGCCCGCAACGAGGACTACGTATAACCCGTCGAATGTTGTTCTCCGGAAGAAAGGATCTTTTTCAGATCCATGTCTTCGGGATATATAGGTATAAGAAGCTCCCAACCGGGGGCTTTTTTATTGGTATGACCCCCCGTTGAGGGGCAGGCAGAAAGACCGGGCCTTAGCCCCCGTGGCTATCCTGCTTGCCGGCTTCCAGGAAAGCCGCCCGGCTCAGCGGTTCATAATGGTCCTGGTGCCCCAGCAAATAGGCGTCGGTTTCCCCGGTAGTCCGGTGGCTGAAATGCGCCAGTCCGCCTGTTCGGGTACATATGGCATGGAGTTTGGTCACATATTCTGCTATAGCCAACAGCTGTGGCATGGGGCCAAAGGGGCGGCCGCGATAATCCATATCCAGCCCGGCGGCCACCACCCGAACGCCCCGGTTGGCCAGTTCATTGGCCACTTCCACAATGGCCTCGTCAAAGAACTGCGCCTCGTCTATGCCCACTACCGCTACATCCGGAGAAGTAAGTAACAAGATCTGCTGTGCTGCGGTGACCGGCGTGCTGGGGATGGTACGCCCCTCATGGGAGACTATCTGGGACTCGTGGTAACGGGTGTCCCGGCTGGGCTTGTAGAGTTCTATCCGCTGGCGGGCTATCTGGGCGCGTTTGAGGCGGCGGATGAGCTCTTCTGTTTTGCCCGAGAACATACTGCCGCACACGACCTCTATCCAGCCGGCGTGGCCCGGCATATTAGGCGCTTCCAGAAACATGGTCCAAAATACACAATTATACACATGGGCTGGGGCATACTCCTGTCTTTCCGTGTGTATACTTCCCCCGGAGATATGCCTGGGCGGTGCACTATATTTGCCCTAAGCCTGTTTTCTGTTGGGCCTAAGATACTTTTTTGCCCTTGTATGTCCATGCAGTCCGTAGCGTTTACCGAAGACCAGCTGAATACGCTTGTTTCTGCCATTACGTCCCGCATATTGGCCGAGCCGGTGGCCCAGCAGGCCTATCTGGGCGGGAATGACCTGCTCAACCTGCATCCGCATGCACAGGTGAACCAGTTTGTGCTCTTTCAGCTGTTTGCAGAATGGAATGCCTATATGCAACGGGTGCGTCATCCTCATTTTGACTTTGCACACCCCGATGTGGTACAGGCTATGGA